>NZ_NOZF01000013.1:0-9366 GCF_002258565.1 Rhodococcus sp. 05-2254-6 | reverse complement strand
GCGGCCGGGTGTTCCATCGTGCTCAAGCCCAGTGAACTCACGCCGCTGACCACCCTGCGGCTGGCGCGCTTGGCCACCGAGGCAGGCGTGCCCGACGGGGTGTTCAACGTCGTCACCGGAACCGGAGTGGACGCCGGAGTCGCTCTTTCCTCCCATGCCGGACTGGACCTGATGACGTTCACCGGTTCCACTCCCGTCGGCAGGCGCGTCATGGCGCAGGCCGCCGCGCACGGCACGCGGGTGCAGCTCGAGCTCGGTGGCAAGGCGCCGCTGGTGGTGTTCGGCGACGCCGACCTCGACGCAGCCATTCACGGTGCCGTCGCGGGATCGTTGATCAACGGCGGCCAGGACTGCACGGCGGCCACCCGCGCCATCGTCGCCGAATCCCTGTACGAGGACTTCGTCGCCGGAGTCGCCGAGTTGATGGGTCGCGTCGTCGTGGGAGACCCGAGGGATCCGGCAACCGACATGGGATCGTTGATCTCCGTCGCGCACCGAGATCGGGTGGCTGCGATGGTGGATCGGGCCCGCGACGCGGGTGCCAGGGTGGTGACCGGAGGCCGTGTCCCCGAGGGGCGAGGCGCTTTCTACCCGCCCACCCTGATCGCCGATGTCGGTGAGCAGGACGAGATCTATCGCGACGAGGTGTTCGGTCCGGTGCTCACCGTGTCCAAGCATCACGGGGACGACGACGCGATCCGACGTGCCAACGACACCGAGTTCGGACTCGCTGCCTCGGCGTGGACCCGCGACCTGTACCGCGCGGGCCGAGCGACGCGGGAGATCGCCGCCGGCTGTGTATGGATCAACGACCACATCCCGATCATCAGCGAGATGCCACACGGCGGATTCGGGGCCTCGGGTTTCGGCAAGGACATGTCCAGCTACTCGCTCGACGAGTACCTCACCGTCAAGCACGTCATGACCGACATCACCGGTGTGGCCCGAAAGCCCTGGCACCGAACGGTCTTCGCGTCCGTCGACGCTGCAACGCAGGGAGATGCCCGATGAACGCACCGTGGGCAACCACACCCACCGACCGCGGCGTGACCATGGTGGCCGGCGCGGCACCGGAGTCCTACTGGCTCGATCGTCCCGAACGCCCGGCACCACGCACTCGGCACACCGGTTCGACTGCAGCGGATCTGGTGATCGTCGGCGGCGGATTCACCGGACTGTGGGCGGCTCTGCAGGCGGCAGAGGAGAACCCGAACCGATCGATCGTGCTGCTCGAAGGCGACCGCATCGCCGAGGGCGCAACCGGACGCAACGGCGGCTTCTGTGCGGCCAGCCTGACGCACGGACTGGGCAACGGACTCGACCGCTACGCCGACGAACTACCGGAACTGCTGCGGATGGGCACCGAGACGCTCGACGCGATCTGCGCGACTGCGATGAAGTACGGCATCGACGCCGACATCGAACGCACCGGCGAGCTCGACATCGCCAATTTCGACTGGCAGGTGGACGACCTACGGGAGCTCGGCGACGAGGGGAGGCGACTGGCGCAGCCGATGGAATACCTCGACGCCGCTGCAGTGCAGTCCAGGATCACCTCACCGATGGCGCGCGGTGCACTGTTCGACCCCGATGTCGCGATGATCGACCCCGCCAAACTCGCCTGGGGCCTGGCCGACGCGGCCGAGTCGCTCGGCGTTCGCATTCACGAGAACACTCGGGCGATGTCGATCGGCAAGTCTGGCACAGGTATTCGAGTGAAGACGGGTTACGGCACCATCGAGGCCGGCAAGGTGCTGCTGGCCACTTCGGCATCGAAATCGTTGCGCCGCAAACTCCGTCACTGGATCGTCCCGGTGTGGGACTACGTGATCATGACCGAACCACTGACGTCGGCGCAGCTCGCCGACATCGGCTGGTCCGGCCGAGAAGGATTGGCCGACTCCGGCAACAGATTCCACTACTTCCGGTTGACGGCCGACAACCGCATCCTGTTCGGCGGGTGGGATGCGCACTACTTCTACGGTGGCGACACCGACCCACGCCGAACCCAACATCCCGAAGAGTTCGCTTTGCTCGCCGAACACCTGCTGCAGATGTTCCCGAGCCTCGAGGGAATCCGCGCCACCCACGCCTGGGGCGGATCGATCGACACGTGCTCGCGGTTCAGCGCCTTCTGGGATCTCGGTATGAACGGACGGGTGGCCTCGGTTGCCGGGTTCACCGGCCTCGGCGTCGGCGCGTCGCACTTCGGTGCCCGCACCGCCCTCGACCTACTCGACGGCAAGGACACCGAACGAACACGCCTGAAGATGGTGCGCAGCATGCCGTTGCCGTTCCCGCCCGAGCCCCTCAAGTCGATCGGGATCAACATCACCCGCGCGGCATTCGCCCGAGCCGACCGCAACGGCGGAAAACGCGGCCTGTGGCTCAAGGGCATGGACGCGCTCGGTCTGGGCTTCGACAGTTAGAGCGGCTGCGCCGCACGTGCACGGAAACTCGACCTCTGCTACGAGCTTCTGCTCACGTGCGGCGAAGCCGCTCTAATCGTGCGGAACGACGATCACCGGCACCGGGGCGGCACGCAGAATCTTCGCCGCACTGGAACCGAGAAACACCCGCTTGGGAGTGGCCAATCGACTCGAGCCGAGGAACAGCACATCGCCCGGCTTCCAATCGAGGTTGCCCATGGCCTCGTCCAGCGACGATCCATCGGCGACGATCGATTCCAGACCGTCGATATCGGGGAGAGTGCGTACGGCGAGCTCGAGATTGTCCTGCGCCGCAGCGACCTGTCGGCGACGCGTGTCCAGTGAGGTCTCGTCGCTCGGGGCCCCGGTCGGCTCGAGCGAGACCAGCGACACCAACCGAAGAGGCACGTGCGCGGCGCTGGCGAGAGTGATCGCGAACGGCAACGGATTCGGGGCAGAGGCCCGGGTGGGGACGGCGACGGTGAGGTCGGTGATCGGTGCGTTCGAGAGCCGGTAGCCCCGAGGTGCGAGTGCCAGCGGCACCTCCGACGCATGCAGGAGCTGGCCGGCAACCGAACCGACGGAATGCCGATTCAGCAAGCCGTCGCCGGCTCCGCCCACGACGATCATGTCCGCATCGGTCTGCACCGCGAAGTCGATCAGGGCACGGGCGAAGGACTCGTGCGAGAGCACGTGCGTGGTCACCTCGATGCCCGACGGCACCTGGGCGGCCGCGTCGGCCACCCAGCCCTCGGCCTTGGCCGCGAGAACTTTTCGATACGGTCCACTGCCTTCCATGACCGGTTCGTCCACGGCCATGACCAGCACGATGTCGATGGACGCGTCGAGGGCGCGGGCGAGGGCGGTGGCCAGGGCTACGCCGTCGTCGCCGCTGGGAGTGGCGAGATAGCCGACGGTGATCTTCATGAATGGGGTGTCCTTCTCTACTGGTAAGTGTCCGGAACCTTGACTTCGGTGGACGCGGTGAGTGTCTTGCCCTGGAAGAAGTCCTTGTTGCCCACGAAGCACAGCAGCATGAGCGGAATTCCGAGTACCAGCATGCCGACGCCGAGGACGAACACACCGCCGATCGGACCGTAGACGGTGTAACCGTAGTCGGGCTTGATCATGTCGACCGCGCTCTGCACGAACGCCCACGTCATCGACAGCCCGCCGAGGAGCGGAAAGATCCCGCGCATGAACAGGTTTCGGACGGACGAGAACAGTGTGCGACGGAAGTACCAGGCGCACGCGTACGCGGTGATGCCGTAGTAGAACGCGACCGCGAGCCCGAGTGATGCCACCGAATCCTGCAGCGCGTTGGCGCTGACGAAAGTGAGCACCAGATAGAACATCAGCGCCGCGGCACCCATCACGAGCGTGCCGAAGCCGGGCGTCATGTACTTGGGGTGCACGCTGGCGAACCGCTTGGGGATCGCTTCGTACACGGCCATCGACAATGTTCCGCGGGCCGTGGGCAGAATGGTCGTCTGCGTGGAGGACAGTGCCGAGATGGAGACGGTCAGCAGTAGCAGCGACGCGACGATCGAACCCGCGACCGGATCGCCGAGAATGGTGAGCACATCGTCGACGTTGTCCGGGTTGTTCAGGCCGATGCCGGTGTCGCCGAACCCGGCGAACGACTGCACGGCGTAGCCGACGAGCACGTAGGTGGCCACGAGAATGAGCGTGGTGATCACCGCGGCGCGTCCCGGAGTCTTCTCCGAATCCTTCGTTTCCTCGCCGACGGCAAGGCAGGCGTCCCATCCCCAATAGATGAAGATGCACAGGATGATGGCCTGGGCCGCGTCGGACATCGTCACTCCGGTGGGAACCAACCAGCTCCACTGGGGCGTGATGGCTTGCGGTCCCGCGGTCCCGGTACCCACCTTGACCAGAGCAGTCACCGACACTCCGATGAGCACCCCGAACTGCACGACCAGCAACACGTTCTGCATGCGTTCGCTGATGAGGATGCCGCGAAAGCTGACATAGGTCATCGAGACGATGAAGAACGAACCGAGGGCGACCTTGGCCGCGGTCGACTCCGCCAACCCGGACAGTCCCAGGAACTCGAACAGATAGATGGCAGCGATCTCGGCGACGTTGGCCAGCACGATGATCGCCGAGACGGCCAGCCCCCACCCGGCCATCCAACCGACCCAGGGCCCGAATGCCTTGGTACCCCAGGTGAACGACGTGCCGCAGTCCGGTGTGTCACGCCCGAGTTCGCGGTAGGCGAAGGCGGTGAGCAGCATCGGAACGAAGGCGATGAGGAACATCGAGGGCGCTTTGTCGCCGACGGCCAGAACCACGTAACCGAGGGTCGCGGCGAGGCTGTAGGCCGGGGCCACCGCCGACAAGCCGATGACGATGTTGCCGACCAGCCCGAGAGCGCCGGTGTTGAGTCCTTTACCCGGAAGGGTGTTCGGCGGTTCCACAGTGGACATAGATCTCTCCGAGGTTCGAGACGACCGAGGACGTCGGAGGGGACCCGACAGAATCGGCCGCGCGTGTGTGCTGAACACTACGATTTCCGTCGCAGATCCGCTGTGTATCGACGGAATTGTTTTCATTGGAGTAACAATGCAACGAAATAGGTCGCAGAAGCGGCGAAGTTCGGGGGAATCCGCGGACTCGCCGAGTGGTGATGACAGACGCGCGTGCGTGCGAGCCGCACGCTACCGTCGTCACATGAGCACCGCGGAGAACACTCAGTCCTCGATCGGTGGCAGTGCGCCACTCGATCTCGCGTCGATCAGTACGGCTCCCAAGGCGTTGCTGCACGATCACCTCGACGGCGGACTCCGCCCGCAGACCGTGTTGGAACTGGCCGACGAATGCGGGTACGACGATCTTCCCGCCACCGACGGCGAAGCGTTGGGCGAGTGGTTCCGCGACGCGGCGGACAGCGGCTCGCTCGTGCGGTACCTCGAGACGTTCGCGCACACCGTTGCCGTGATGCAGACTCCCGAAGGACTGTTCCGGGTGGCGCGCGAATGCGCCGAGGATCTGGCCGACGACGGCGTCGTGTACGCCGAGGTGCGCTTCGCGCCGGAACAGCACCTCGAGCGCGGACTGACTCTCGACGAGGTCGTCACCCACACGCTCGCCGGCTTCGAGGCAGGGATCTCCGCGGCCAAGGTGCGCGGCAAGAACATCACGATCGGCACCTTGCTCACCGCGATGCGGCACGCGGCGCGTTCGCGGGAAATCGCCGAACTGACGGTCCGGTTCCGTGACCGCGGCGTCGTGGGCTTCGACATCGCCGGTGCCGAAGCGGGCTTCCCTCCCAGTCGCCACCTCGACGCCTTCGAATACATGCGAGCGAGCAACGCGCACTTCACCATTCACGCGGGAGAAGCGTTCGGTCTGCCGTCGATCCAGGAAGCAGTGGCGTTCTGCGGCACCGACAGGCTCGGTCACGGGGTTCGGATCACCGACGACATCACCACCGACGCCGACGGCACACCCGAGCTCGGCCTGCTCGCCGCCTACGTCCGCGACACACGGATGCCCCTGGAACTGTGCCCGAGCTCGAACGTCCAAACCGGTGCCGTCGAGTCGTTGGCGACCCACCCGTTCGATCTGCTTGCCCGATTGCGATTCCGGGTCACCGTCAACACCGACAACCGCTTGATGAGCGATACGTCGATGAGTCGAGAGATGGTCAAGCTCGTCGAGACCTTCGGCTACGGCTGGAGCGATCTCGAGCGATTCACCATCAACGCGATGAAGTCGGCGTTCCTGCCGTTCGACGAGCGGCTGGCGCTGATCGACGACGTCATCAAGCCGGGTTACGCGGTGCTGATCGGCTGATCGACCAGACCCGGGGGCCGGCTACTTCTTGCGCAGTCGGCTCTCGAACTCGCGCTCGAGGGCGCGCCACGCTTCGGCCTCGACGTCGAACGGTGCGCTCGGCGCGAGCCGGTCGGGACTGGGCTCGAGGGCGTACGAGACGTACCAACCCAGTGGCGTGGACGTGGCGAGTGCTTCGTCGACGGAAGCGTCTCCGGCGAAATCTGCGGCGTCGGTGAACAATTCGACGGCCAGATCCAACTGGTCGACGTCCACCGCGGTGGGCCCTTCGGCGAGATCGTCGGCCAGGCCGGGCAGGACGTACACGTTGTCGTCGGTGATCTCGATGTCGAGGGAGCCGTCGATGGCGGCGGTCTGAACATCGGAGTAGGTGCTGACCTGTGCCAGATCGTGATCGTGATCGTCGGCCAGGTAGCGGGCCAACGAACGCTCGGAACCGAAGACGCTGATGGCACCGCCGCGACCGAGGAACACCGGCTTGTCGCCGAGGTAGCACCGCAGGGTGTAGAGCGTGTCGTCCGAGGTGATGATGCGAATCGGGTCGATGCCGACGGTGGTCCAGAAGGTATCTTCGGCCGCGGCTGCGGCGATCGGATCGCGATCCACCTCGGCGGAGTCGTCGTCTTCGTCGTCGTCGTCCGAATCGGAGTCGATGTCGTCCGTGACGTCATCGGCGTCGACGGCGTTCTCGGCGGCTGCGGTGATCTCGGCTTCGGCGACGGCAACGGCAGCGGAGTCGACATCGGGGGAGGTGACGATGGAGTCGACCGCGTCGAGCACGTCGTCCCAGTGCTTGGCGACCGCTGCACCGATGCGGTCCCACAGTTCACTGCCCTCACGACCGAGGAAGTTCTCGACGCCTCCGCCGACTGCCCCGACGAAAGGGTTGGATCCGAAAAAGCTTGTGACAGCTCGCAGTTCGCAGACATCGCCGATGGAGGAGACGATGTCGAAGGTGGCCTGCAGTTCGGCGAGAACGTCGGCGTCGGGATCGGAGGCCACCAACTCCGGCACGGCGACCAGATCGAAGCGGTGCAGATCGTCGGGCTCGAGTTCGTGTGCGGCGAGTGCGGAGACCACCTTCCACGACGGATGGTCGACGAGGTCGTTGTCGTCGTCGGATCTGACGAATGCCGCGAGCTCTGCGACGGTCGAGAATCCGTACAGGTCTTCCTCGTGTCCGAGGAATGCCTCCCACTCGTCGTCGCCTTCTCGCCACTCCGGTGCCCACAGTGTCGAGAAGTCACCGGCGGTGAGACCGAGTTCGATCGGGATGATGTCTCCAGCCATGGCGCGAAGCCTATCTCAGGAGTCTGTGAACGAACCCTGCAGACTTTGCAGGATCGCCTCGCGCTGGTCGAGCGCCGCACGTGCAGCGTCGGCAGCGACGACGGTGATCGTCGACGCGAGTGCATGAGCGGCAACCGATCCGAGGTTCTCGGCGAGTTCGAGCTCGACCAGGGCGCCGGACCCATCGACGACGACGGTCACCAGATCGTCCGGCGAGGTGAGTCGAATTCTGATGCGGTCCAGTCGCTCGTGCGTTTCGCGAAGTGCGTCCAGCCGGTGCTGGGCGCTGCCGACCAGAGCGTCGAGTTCGGTGGTGTGGGCGTGGGTCATACCTGCTTCAACCAACTCGTGGGTGCGGAGTCCTCTGCGAGATGCTCGTTCGCTTCGGCGGCGACTCGGGCACGGGTGGGCAGACCGAGACGATTCAGAACCTCGGTGGGAACGCCGTCCTCGGCGAGGAGGGTGCGTCGCTGAGCTCGTGCGGCCGCACTCGCCCGTACACAGTGCTCGAGAATCGTCGACGCCAAAGCGCCTCCGCCGTAGCGCAGTTCGCGTTCGTCGATCGCGATCCCGATCGGCAGTCCGTGTTCGGTGGCGCGGACCGTCACCGATCCCGATCGTGTTCCCGATACGGCGCTGACGACGGTGATGTCCGAGTCCGTCACTGGCCGGCCCTTCATTCGGTCGGACGGTAGAAGCCCTTGAAGCCCATACCGCTGTTGGTCGTTCTGATCGGCCCCACCTGCACCGGGTCGCCTGCCTCGACGAGCTGACCGTTGCCGATCACCATGGCCACGTGTCCGTCCCAGACGGCGAGGTCACCGGGCATCACCTCACCCGGTGCCACGGCGGAGCCGATGTCCTGTTCCTGTGCCAGACGCGGAATCTCGACGCCCTGCTGTGCGTACGCCCACTGGGTCAATCCGCTGCAGTCGAGTCCGCTGCCCGGCGTGGTGCCGCCCCACGCGTAGGGCACGCCCTGTTGGGTCAGTGCGCTACGGACGGCACCTGCGGCTTCGGCGTTGGGTGCGGTGACGGTACTGCCGTCCGGTAGCCGGATCTCGACTCCCCGGCCGGTGCTGTCTGGGGTTCGGTAGGGATCGGTGCCCGGATTGCCCAGGTAGTTATGGGCACCGCCGCCACCGACACCGCTGCTCGGTGACTCGGCTCCGGCGGCGGGGGAGGAGACGGACTGCGCGAACGTCTTCGCCAGCTTCTCGCCTGCTTCGATCACCTGTGATGTCGCGGGCGAGGTCATGAGATTCGAGGGTGAGCCGGGGGACGATGTCGGTCCGCCGCCGACGGGGCCGGGAACTGTCGGGGGAGCGGCCAGTTCGCCGACTTTCGCGGTGTGGACGGCCAACTCGCCCCGCACGCGCGCCACGACCACGAGCGCTCGTTCGAGGTGTTCGATGGCCGCCGTGATCAGCATGGTCTGCCCCGGCGGGGTGGCGATGATCGGTCCGGCCGACAGTGCGATTCCCACGAACGAGTGCACGATCGACTGCAGTTCGAGAAAGCCTCGATTGGTGTCGCGGCAGGCCTGGTCGACCACGGCAGCGATGTCGTCGGCGTGGTCGGCGAGGGCAAGTGCGCTCGTATGAGCGTTCTCGGCGTACCGAATGGCCGCGTCGGCGGCGTCACCGTTCCAGTTCGCCGCGAGCTCGGTGATCGCGACCCTGCCGATTCCCTGGGCCGCCTCGATCGCTGCCGAGGACACGCGCAGTACGTCGGCCGGACCGCCGGTGGGGAGCGCCCCGTTGCCGAAGGCTCCGAGCAGATCGACGATGGGACGGGCCAGCAGATCGATCATCGGCGCTTACCGCTC
>NZ_NOZF01000144.1:0-9636 GCF_002258565.1 Rhodococcus sp. 05-2254-6 | reverse complement strand
GATCAGGGTCAGCAGTTCGGACCTCCGCCCGGCACCGGTTACCCACCGCCATCCGAGGGGTCCGGCCAGTACGGCGCTCCCCAGTACGGCGGCCAACAGTACGGCGGTCCTCAGTACGGCGCTCCCCAGTACGGTGGTCCCCAGTACGCGGGCGGGCCCGGATACATGGACCCGATGGCTCCGTACGGTCGGCACCCGGTCACCGGTGAGCCGTTCTCGGACAAGCAGAAGCTGACGGCAGGTCTGCTCGGCATCCTGTTGGGCGCGTTCGGAGCAGGTCGCTTCTATCTCAACCAGCCGGGCATCGCGGTGGCGCAGATAGCCGTCACGTGGCTCACCTGCGGTATCGGCGGAATCTGGCCGTTGATCGACGGCATATTGATGCTCACCGGCAGCGTGCGTGATCAGCACGGTCGACCGTTGCGCGACTGACGATCGCATTCGTCACAGCCGACATTCGTGATTGCATCGATGCGAATGCCAGCTGCTACGATTTCGCCATCCGGGAGAGATCCCGGATTCTTTCGCGGGCCAGAGCTGTCCCGGTGAATTCCCGATAGGCAGTTCAATTCGGCTCATCCGACCGTTTCGGTCGATCCGAGCCGACCAGCCGACGGGGTTGCCGAGACTTCCGGCGCAGGGTCGAAGACACTGCACCGCTTGCACGCACCCCACCGGCCTACGTGGAGGTGATCGTGGTGCTGTTTTCTCGGATGCCTGCGGAGCAAGGTCTGTACGACCCGAGCTCGGAGAAGGATTCCTGTGGCGTGGCGATGATCGCCGACATCGCGGGTCGCCGCTCTCACGCGATCGTCGCCGACGGGGTTCTGGCACTGGAGAACCTGGAACATCGCGGAGCTGCCGGTGCCGAGCCCAACAGCGGTGACGGCGCGGGCATTCTGATTCAGCTCCCTGTCGAACTCCTCGATTCCCTCGCGCCGTTCGACCTGCCCGCGCCCGGAGCCGACGGTGACAACACGTTCGCGGCCGGAGTGTGTTTTCTGCCGCAGGGCATCCGTGAGCGGGCCATCGCCGTCGAGCGCGTCGAATCCGTTGCGGCCGAAGAGGGTCTGGACATCCTGGGCTGGGTTCCGGTCGAGGTCGATCCCGATCGAGCCGATGTGGGCCTCACCGCCCTCGGTTGCATGCCGTACATGAGCTACCTCTACGTCACCGCTCCCGAGGTCGACGGCACGCGTCCGGCCGGTCTCGCTCTCGACCGTCTCGTCTACGGATTGCGCAAGCGTTCCGAGCGGGTCACCCCCGAGATCGAGGCCGAGGGGTCGGGACTGTTCTTTCCGTCGTTGTCCTCGCGCACCATCGTCTACAAGGGCATGCTCACCACGATGCAGCTGCCGCTGTACTTCCCGGAACTGCGTAACCCGTTGTGCACGAGCGCCATTGCCATCGTGCACAGTCGCTTCTCGACCAACACGTTCCCGTCGTGGCCGCTGGCGCACCCGCATCGCTACGTCGCCCACAACGGCGAGATCAACACCGTCAAGGGCAACCGAAACCGGATGCGGGCTCGCGAAGCGTTGCTGTCGAGTGACCTGATTCCCGGGGACCTGGAGCGCTTGTTCCCGATCTGCAACCCCGATGCCTCGGACTCGGTGTCGCTGGACGAGGTGCTCGAACTACTGCACCTCGGCGGACGCAGCGTGCCGCACGTGGTGATGATGATGGTGCCCGAGCCGTGGGAGAACCACCGCACGATGGATCCGCGGGTGCGAGCGTTCTACCAGTTCCACTCGTCGATGATGGAGGCCTGGGACGGTCCGGCCTGCGTGACGTTCACCGACGGCAGCTATGTCGGAGCCGTGCTGGATCGCAACGGCCTTCGCCCCGGCCGCTGGTGGCAGACGGCGGACGGTCGCGTGATCCTCGCCAGTGAGGCAGGCGTGCTCGACGTGCCCCAATCCGAGGTCGTCGCCAAAGGTCGCCTCGAGCCAGGAAAGATGTTCCTGATCGACACCGTCGCCGGACGTCTCGTGCCGGACGAGGAGATCAAACTCCAACTGGCAACCGAACATCCGTACCAGGAGTGGCTGCACGCCGGCCTGCTCGAGATCAAGAGCCTGCCCGAGCGGGCTCACATCCAGTACAACCACGACTCGGTGGTGCGCAGGCAGGTCGCCTTCGGCTACACCGAGGAAGACCTGCGCGTCGTGCTGACGCCGATGGCCGCATCCGGGGGCGAGCCGCTCGGATCGATGGGTACCGACACCCCGGCCGCGGTGATGTCACAGCGGTCGCGTCAGCTCTACGACTACTTCATCGAACTGTTCGCACAGGTCACCAACCCGCCGCTGGACTCGATCCGCGAGGAGATCGTGACCTCGCTCGCGCGGGTGATGGGTCCGGAGCAGAACCTGCTCGAGCCCACTGCGGCGTCGTGCAGGCAGATCGTGTTGCCGTGGCCGGTGCTCGACAACGACGAGCTCAACAAGATCATCCACATCAACGACGACGGAGACCATCCGGGACTGTCGGCCACGGTGTTGCGTGGGCTGTACGAGGTGGAGCGCGGCGGTGAAGGTCTCGCGGAGGCCATCGAGGAGTTGCGGGCCCGGGCATCGGAAGCGATCGCTGCGGGCTACACCACGCTGATCATCTCCGATCGCGATTCGGATCACACTCGGGCCCCGATCCCGTCGCTGCTGGCCACCTCGGCGGTGCACCATCACCTGGTTCGCACCAAGGAGCGCACCAAGATCGCGCTCGTCGTCGAATCCGGTGACGCGCGCGAGGTGCACCATCTGGCGCTGCTCATCGGCTTCGGTGCCGCAGCGGTCAATCCGTATCTGGCGATGGAGTCGATCGAGGATCTGGTCGGCGAGGGTGAACTGACCGGAGTCGAACCGACGATCGCGGTACGGAACTATCTGTACGGTCTCGGCAAGGGCGTACTCAAGGTGATGTCGAAGATGGGCATCTCGACCGTCGGGTCCTACACCGGCGCACAGGTTTTCGAGGCCGTCGGTCTCGATCGCGAGGTGGTGCGCGAGTACTTCAAGGGCACGGTCAGCAAGCTCGGTGGCGTCGGCCTCGACGTGCTCGCCGAGGAGGTCAAGCTGCGCCACCGCAGGGCGTACCCCGAGAATCCGACCGACCGCGTCCATCGCCGGCTGGAGATCGGCGGTGAGTATCAGTTCCGACGCGAGGGCGAGCTGCACCTGTTCACGCCCGAGACGGTGTTCCTGCTGCAGCATGCCACGCGCACCGGTCGATACGACGTGTTCCAGAAGTACACCGACGAGGTGGACCGGCTCGCTCGCGAGGGCGGTGCGCTGCGCGGTCTGTTCGAGTTCAAGGACGGTGTCCGGCCGCCGGTTCCGCTCGACGAGGTCGAATCGGTCGAGTCGATCGTCACCCGGTTCAACACCGGCGCGATGAGCTACGGATCCATCTCCGCCGAGGCGCACGAGACTATGGCCGTCGCGATGAACAATCTCGGCGGACGGTCCAACTCGGGGGAGGGCGGCGAGGACGTCGACCGGCTCTACGATCCGACGCGACGCAGTGCCGTCAAGCAGGTCGCCAGCGGTCGGTTCGGTGTCACCAGCGACTATCTGGTCAACGCCACGGACATTCAGATCAAGATGGCGCAGGGTGCCAAGCCGGGCGAGGGCGGTCAGCTGCCCGGGTACAAGGTGTATCCATGGGTGGCCAAGACCCGACACTCGACGCCGGGTGTCGGCCTCATCTCGCCGCCCCCGCACCACGACATCTACTCGATCGAGGATCTCGCGCAGCTGATCCACGATCTGAAGAACGCCAACGAGAAGGCGCGCGTGCACGTCAAGCTCGTCAGTTCCGTCGGCGTCGGCACGGTGGCGACGGGGGTGAGCAAGGCACACGCCGACGTCGTTCTCATCTCCGGATACGACGGCGGAACCGGTGCTGCGCCGTTGACCTCTCTCAAGCATGCAGGCGCTCCGTGGGAGATCGGCCTCGCCGACGCCCAGCAGACGCTGGTGCTCAACGGCCTGCGTGATCGCATCACCGTGCAGTGCGACGGCGGTATGCGCACCGGACGCGACGTCATCGTTGCGGCATTGCTCGGTGCGGAGGAGTTCGGGTTCTCGACGGCTCCGCTGATCGTGGCGGGCTGCATCATGATGCGCGTCTGCCACCTGGACACCTGCCCGGTCGGTGTCGCCACCCAGAACCCGGAGCTGCGCAAGAGGTTCACCGGCAAGCCCGAGTTCCTCGAGGACTTCTTCAAGTTCATCGCCGAGGACGTGCGAAAGTACCTGGCGCAGCTCGGTTTCCGGAGTATCGACGAGGCGGTCGGTCACGCCGACGTGCTCGAGACGGCAGCCGGAGTGGCGCACTGGAAGAGCAAGGGACTCGATCTGACGCCGATCTTCGCGATGCCCGTCGACCGCCACGGTGCCCCGATGACACAGCGTCGACGCCTCCGCGCGCAGGACCACGGTCTCGATCTCGCGCTGGACCGGACTCTGATCCAGTTGGCCGAGGGAGCGTTGGAGGATGCGCATCCGGTCAAGCTCGAGCTGCCGGTACGCAACGTCAATCGCACCGTCGGAACGCTGCTGGGGTCCGAGGTCACCCGGCGCTACGGCGCGGTCGGGTTGCCGGACGACACCATTCGCATCGCGTTCACCGGATCGGCCGGTCAGTCTCTCGGGGCTTTCCTGCCGCCGGGTATCACCATCGATCTGGTCGGTGACGCGAACGACTATGTCGGTAAGGGATTGTCGGGCGGCCGAATAGTCGTGCGCCCTGCCGACGATGCACCGTTCGTCGCAGAGGACAACGTGATCGCAGGAAACACGATTCTCTACGGTGCCACCTCGGGCGAGGTGTACCTGCGCGGTAAGGCGGGGGAGCGGTTCGCGGTCCGTAACTCGGGAGCCGTCGCGGTGAACGAGGGCGTGGGCGACCACGCGTTCGAGTACATGACCGGCGGTCGGGTCGTGGTGCTCGGGCCGACCGGTCGCAACATGGCTGCAGGTATGTCCGGCGGCATCGCGTACGTCCTCGGTCTCGATCCGGCGGACGTGAACATGGCGATGGTCGAACTGCAGGTGCCCAACCCGGACGATCTGGTGTGGCTGCGCGAGACCGTCGAGAATCACCGCCGGTGGACCGGTTCCACCGTCGCGACCTCGCTGCTGGCCGACTGGCCCCGCCGGTCTGCGTTGTTCACCAAAGTCATGCCCGTCGACTACCAGCGAGTGCTGGAGGCGACAAGAATGGCGCGTGCCGAAGGGCGCGACGTCGATGCTGCGATCATGGAGGCTGCACGTGGCTGATCCACAGGGATTTCTGAAAGTCGTCAAGCGTGAGGCCGCCAAGCGTCCGATCGGCGAGCGCGTCAAGGACTGGAACGAGGTGTACTCGCACCAGCCGACGAGCGAGCGTGCCGCCGAGGTCTCCGATCAGGCGCGTCGCTGCATGGACTGCGGTATTCCGTTCTGCCACTCGGGTACTGCAGGTTGCCCGCTGGGAAATCTGATCCCCGAATGGAACGACCTGGTGCGCCGCGGCCGCTGGGATGCGGCCAGCGACCGACTGCACGCGACCAACAATTTTCCGGAGTTCACCGGGCGGGTCTGCCCGGCCCCGTGTGAATCGGCATGTGTGCTGTCGATCTCCGAGGCGGCCACCGGCGGAAGCGTGACGATCAAGCGGGTCGAGCAGACCATCGCGGACCTGGCCTGGGAAGACGGCAGCATCGTTCCGCAGCCGCCGACGATCACCACCGGCAAGCGGGTCGCCGTCGTCGGATCCGGCCCTGCGGGATTGGCTGCGGCGCAACAGCTCACACGCGCCGGGCACGACGTCACCGTGTACGAGCGGGACGATCGTCTCGGCGGTCTGCTGCGCTACGGCATCCCCGAGTTCAAGCTCGAGAAGTCCGTGCTGGATCAGCGCCTCATGCAGATGCGGGCCGAGGGAACGCACTTCGTCACCGACTGCGAGGTCGGGATCGACTTCACCGTCGAGCAACTGCGTGAATCCTTCGACGCAGTCGTTCTCGCAGTCGGAGCTCTGCGAGCCCGTGACAACGCCGAGGTCATCGGTCGCGAACTCGACGGCATCCACCTGGCCATGGAGCATCTGGTGCCGTCGAACAAGGAATGCGAGGGCGACGGTCCCACCTCGATCTCCGCTGCGGACAAGCACGTGGTCATCATCGGCGGCGGCGACACCGGAGCCGACTGCCTGGGAACGGCCCACCGCCAAGGTGCTGCGTCGGTCACTCAGCTCGATTACAACCCCGCTCTGCCCGGGGCTCGCGACGACAGTCTCTCGCCGTGGCCGTCGTGGCCGCTGGTGCTGCGCACCTCACCCGCGCACGCCGAGGGTGGCGTCGTGCGTCATCAGGTCGCGGTGCAGCGATTCCTCGGTGACGAGCGCGGGCACGTTCGTGCGATGGTGCTCGCCGAGGTGGAGGTGCAGCGCGACGCGGACGGTCGACGCATCGTCACACCCATCGGGGAGGAGATCGAATTGCCCTGTGATCTGGCGTTGTTCGCGATCGGTTTCGAAGGTGTCGAGCACGGTCCGCTGCTCGACGAGTACGGCCTGGCGCTGACCAAGCGGGGTGCGCTCTCGTGTGGTCCCGACTGGCAGACCACGGCACCGGGCGTGTTCGTGTGCGGGGATGCGCATCGCGGTGCGTCGTTGGTCGTGTGGGCGATCGCGGAGGGTCGATCCGCGGCTCACGGAGTCGATGCTTTCCTCACCGGACACTCGGAATTGCCGTCGCCCGTACACCCGACCGCACTGCCCCTGGCGGTCGTGTGACCCCCGTCTCTGAACCGGTACAGACTGTCCCAGCAGCGGGATAGCGCGGCTACCCGTCGGTAGTATTCGGGTGGATGCGTCTGCGATAGAGAACGCGGCGTCCAGCGGCTAGGCTCGCCTTCGTGAGCCGACGTACGAAGATTGTCTGCACCCTTGGACCCGCAACCGCAACCACAGAGCGCATCCGCGAACTCGTCGAGAGTGGAATGGATGTCGCACGACTGAACTTCAGCCATGGTGATCACCCCGATCATCAGGCCAACTACGAGAGGGTCCGCGCAGCATCGGACGCCACCGGCAAAGCCGTGGGTATCTTGGCCGACCTGCAGGGACCGAAGATTCGTCTCGGCCGATTCGCCGAGGGTTCGACCACCTGGGCGGCCGGTGAGCTGATCCGCATCACCGTCGAGGAGTGCGAGGGCACCCACGACCGAGTGTCGACCACGTACAAGGAGCTGGCCCAGGACGCCAAGGAAGGCGACCGCCTCCTCGTCGACGACGGCAAGGTCGGCCTCGTGGTCACCGGCGTCGAAGGCAACGACGTACTGTGCCGTGTCACCGAAGGTGGACCGGTCAGCAACAACAAGGGCGTGTCCCTGCCGGGCATGGATGTGTCCGTCCCCGCCATGAGCGAGAAGGACATCGCCGACCTCGAGTTCGCCCTTGCCCTCGGTGTCGACTTCATCGCGCTCTCGTTCGTCCGTTCTCCCGCGGACGTCGAACTCGTCCACGCCGTGATGGACCGCGTGGGCCGTCGAGTTCCCGTCATCGCCAAGCTCGAGAAGCCCGAGGCCGTCGACAATCTCGAAGCCATCGTGCTCGCATTCGACGCGATCATGGTCGCCCGCGGTGACCTCGGCGTCGAGTTGCCCCTCGAGCAGGTACCTCTGGTGCAGAAGCGCGCCATCCAGATCGCCCGCGCCAACGCCAAGCCCGTCATCGTCGCGACCCAGATGCTCGAATCGATGATCGAGAACTCCCGCCCGACGCGCGCCGAGGCGTCCGACGTCGCCAACGCAGTGCTCGACGGTACCGACGCGGTCATGCTCTCCGGTGAGACCTCGGTCGGTAAGTACGTGATGGAAACCGTGCGGACGATGGCTCGCATCGTCGAGACGGTCGAGACCGAGGGCGACAGTGTTCCTCCGCTGACGCACGTCCCGCGCACCAAGCGTGGCGTCATCTCCTACGCCGCCCGCGACATCGGTGAGCGCCTGGACGCGAAGGCACTCGTTGCGTTCACCCAGTCGGGTGACACCGTTCGACGGTTGGCTCGTCTGCACACCAAGCTTCCGTTGCTCGCCTTCACCTCCATCTCCGAAGTGCGCAGCCAGCTGTCGCTGAGCTGGGGAACCGAGACGTTCCTGGTCCCCGATGTCGGCTCGACGGACGCGATGGTCAAAGAGGTCGACAAGGCGCTCCTCGAACTCGGTCGGTACAACAAGGGCGATCAGGTCGTGATCGTGGCCGGTGCCCCTCCCGGCACAGTAGGCTCGACCAACTTGATCCATGTGCACCGAATCGGAGAAGAGGACCGGTAAGTGGTCGAAGCGGGGGGAACCGGCGTCAGCGAAAGCGCGCCGAGCAGTACAGCTGTACGCAGGACAGATCTCGAGACGCTCCTCGATCTCCTCGCACTCGAGGAGATCGAGGAGGACGTGTTCCTCGGGGTTCACCCCGAGCAGGTGGGCAGTCGAACGTTCGGGGGGCAGCTCGTTGCTCAGGGCCTGATCGCGGCGGGCCGGACCGTATCCGGTACGTCGCGGGACGTGCACGCGATCAACGCGCACTTCATTCGCGGGGGTGACGTCAAGAAGCCCATCGAGTACCGGGTCTCGCGACAGCGCGACGGTCGAGCCTTCGCCAACCGGCAGGTCACCGCCGTACAGGACGGCAACGAGCTGTTCGTCATGCTCGCGGCCTTCCAGGATTTCGGTAAGGGCCTCGAGCACAGCGTCGAGGTTCCCGAGGTTCCGTATCCCGACGCACTGCCTCCGCTCGGCGATCATTTCGTCGGGTACGAGGACCGTCTGCAGATGTTCGTCGACGCCCTCAAGCCGATCGACATGCGTTACGCGAACGATCCCGCGTGGATCATGCACGGCACCGGGGAGAAGCTCAATCACAATCGCGTGTGGATGAAGGCCGACGGGGATCTGCCCGACGCGTCGATCTTCCACGCCGCGACCATGGGCTACGCGTCGGACACCACCGTGCTCGATTCGATCATCACCACCCACGGCCTGTCGTGGGGACTCGACCGCATCGTTGCGGCGACCGTGAATCACTCCATCTGGTTTCACCGGCCGTTCCGGTTCGACGAATGGGCTCTCTACGCCACCGAATCCCCGGTCGCGGCCGGCTCGCGCGGACTGGCCACCGGCCGCTTCTTCTCGATGGACGGGCAGCTGCTCGCCACCGTCGTTCAGGAAGGTCTCATCCGGCACTTCCCGAAACGGGTCCGCGACTGAGTGCGTCGGTCCATATTCGCGTCTTCGCCTGCAGATCGAGTGCTGCGTGCGCCGGACTGGTCGACGGTAGTCGTTCGAATCCCACCTGGGGCGTTGCCGATTTCACGTACCGCCGGTAGGTCTCGGCGGCCTTGGCTCCGTTGAAGAACACCCGGTCGATGCCGGGATTCTCGGCGAACAATTGCTCGAAATCGTTTGTCTCGATGGACGATTCGACGATCGCCGAATCCAGGCTTCCTTCACGCGTGCACAGCTTCAGCACGTCCCATATCGCGACGCCCTGGCTGCGCAGCAGTACTACGCGCACCCACGAAATGCGTTCTGGCCGATCATGGGAACGCTGTTCGGTGCAGGCCCCGAACTTCCCTACGATGCGCGCACCGAG
>NZ_NOZF01000157.1:0-9662 GCF_002258565.1 Rhodococcus sp. 05-2254-6 | reverse complement strand
CGTCACGGCGTCGAGGTGGGTGGTTCCGGCGATCGCGTTGGTCACCCGCCACGACCCCTGCAGATTGTCCAGGGCCCACGCGGCCGCTCCGGCCTGGCCGTCGGCCTTCTTGTACACCGACTTCTGCACGCGGCGACCGAAGATGATGAACGCAACCAGGACTCCCAGGAGCAGTCCGATGGGGAGAAGGAACCACTGGAAACCGAAGGCCAGGCCGGAGCGGCCGCGTGGGCCCTGGACAATCTGCAGGGGTCGTGGCGGGTGACCAACGCGATCGCCGGAACCACCCACCTCGACGCCGTGCATCGTGTGATCGGCAAGCCCGGTGTCATCCTCGTGGCCGAGGGTGCTCCGCACCGCGTGAAGTCGTTGTTGGCTCAGGAGAAGAAGAAGACCGCCCGCTTGGTGGGCGACACTCCGATCTACGACATCATCGTCGGCAACGAGGAGAACCAGATTCCGCTGTCGGGTCTGCAGAAGTACCTGTCGAAGTTGCCGAAGAACATCGACGGCAAGCGCATGGACACCATCGAGTCGCGGCTGTCCGCACTCGGCACCAAGGGAGGCCCGGCGATGCCGAAGGGACCCATTCCCGGCGGAGCCAAGATGAAGGGCGTTCAGCGGACCATGAAGCGCCGCTAGCACTCACGACCACTCGAAACAGCCCTGGTGCGACGACCCCTCAGCGGGTCCGCAGCAGGGCTGTTCCCGTTGCGCGGTCGTGCATTCCTCGGCCGTCCATGTCGGTCACGACGGCCGGGACGACGAACAGCAGAATCAACTGGCGCACCAGGGCGCGGACGAAGCCGACCCGCGCGTTGGCGTCGATGCGTGCCACCTGAACACCGACGACGAACTGCCCCGGGGTGAACGAGAACAGTGAGACGCTCACCAGTCCCACTCCGAACCACACGGCCAGCACGATCGTCGAGATCAGGCCACTGGTGGTGTATCCGCCGAGAATCAGCGACGCCACGCCGGTGGCCATCGTCCAATCCAGCACCAGCGCGAGGACTCTGCGTCCGGTACCTGCCAGCGATCCGACGCCCTGCTGCGGCAGACCCAACTCCTCCCCACGGAAGTTCTGGGGTTCACGTGGGTTCGCCGAGGCCGGTCCGGACAACCAGGACCCTGTCATTCGTGCCATGATTTCAAGGATAGGCGCGGTCGGGCACACGGGAAAACACCTGGACGTACTGTTGTCCGTGCCAGTCGTGAGCCAGGACGTGTAACACGGGCGAAACACGAGCTTGACGGGCGGGCAACACCAAGTCCATACCGTCAGGTCGACGGACTCAACAAAGGAGCAAAAGCGTGGCGTTTTCCACGGCCCAAGAGGTCATCAAGTTCATCGCAGATGAAGGAATCGAATACGTCGACATCCGGTTCACGGATTTGCCGGGTGCACAGCAGCACTTCTCGATCGCCGCCAAGGCGTTCACGGCAGACACACTGGAAGACGGCCTCGCGTTCGACGGCTCGTCCGTCCGCGGCTTCCAGTCCATTCACGAGTCCGACATGATTCTGCTTCCGGACTACGCCACCGCTCAGGTCGATCCCTTCCGCAATGCGAAGACGCTGAACATCGACTTCTTCGTTCACGACCCGTTCACGCGTGAGGCCTACAGCCGCGACCCGCGCAACGTCGCACGCAAGGCCGAGGAGTACTTGGCGAGCACCGGCATCGCCGACACCGCTTACTTCGGTGCCGAGGCCGAGTTCTACATCTTCGACTCCGTGCGCTTCGATTCGCAGGCGAACGGCGCGTTCTACGAGGTCGACTCGTCCTCGGGTTGGTGGAACACCGGAGCCGAGACCGAGGCCGACGGCAGCCCGAACCTCGGTTACAAGGTGCGTTTCAAGGGTGGCTACTTCCCCGTCGCTCCGTACGACCACTATGTCGACCTGCGCGACCAGATCTCGACCAACCTGCAGAACGCTGGCTTCGAGCTCGAGCGTGCGCACCACGAGGTCGGCACCGGCGGCCAGCAGGAGATCAACTACAAGTTCAACACGCTGCTTCGCGCAGCGGACGACCTGCAGCTGTTCAAGTACATCGTCAAGAACACCGCATGGCAGAACGGCAAGTCGGCGACGTTCATGCCGAAGCCGCTGTTCGGCGACAACGGCTCGGGCATGCACGTGCACCAGTCCCTGTGGAAGGACGGCAAGCCTCTCTTCCACGACGAGGCCGGATACGCCGGACTGTCGGATCTCGCTCGCCACTACATCGGCGGCATCCTGCACCACGCGCCGTCGCTGCTGGCGTTCACCAACCCGACGATCAACTCGTACCACCGTCTGGTGCCGGGCTACGAGGCCCCCATCAACCTGGTCTACAGCCAGCGCAACCGCTCCGCTGCTGTGCGTATCCCGATCACCGGCAACAACCCGAAGGCCAAGCGCCTCGAGTTCCGTGCGCCGGACTCCTCGGGTAACCCGTACCTGAACTTCGCCGCTCAGATGATGGCGGGTCTGGACGGAATCAAGAACAAGATCGAGCCGATGGCTCCGGTCGACAAGGATCTCTACGAGTTGCCGCCCGAGGAAGCCAAGAACATTCCTCAGGCACCTACCTCGCTGAATGCCGTGATCGACCGGCTCGAGGCCGATCACGACTACCTCACCGAGGGTGGCGTCTTCACCACCGACCTGATCGAGACCTGGATCTCGCTCAAGCGCGAGCAGGAAATCGCTCCGGTGAACCTGCGTCCGCACCCGTACGAGTTCTCGCTGTACTACGACGTGTGATCGTCTGATTTCACGCTGACAACGCCCGGCCGAATCCTTTCGGCCGGGCGTTGTTGCGTTCCCGGGCAGTAACCGATCGGCAACGCTTACGGCAATCGACGAAGAATTCAGACCGGTCGGCGTTTGATTGTCGGTACGCGGGGTAAAGGTATTTATCCGCTACGGGCGAACAGAGGACGCAACTGCATGGATGCACTGTGGGAATTCATCGTCGGACGGCGAAGGCAGTTGGCGATCGACTCCTATTTGCACGTCTCGGCCGTCGTTCAGTGCGTCGTCATCGCCACCGTCATCGGTGTCGCGATCGGTGTTCTGGTCTACCGCAGCCCCGCTGGGTCGGCGATCGCGACGGCTCTCGCGAGCACGATCCTGACGATCCCCTCGTTCGCGCTGCTGGGAGTTCTCATCCCCATCATGGGATTGGGCGTGCGGCCGACAGTGACCGCGTTGGTTCTGTATTCGCTACTGCCGATCATCCGCAACACCGTGGTGGGTCTCGCGGCAGTCGATCCGGCTGTCGCCGACGCCGCCCGCGGTATCGGCATGAGTCGCACGCTGGTGCTGCGACGCATCGAGATCCCTCTCGCCTGGCCGTCGATTCTGACCGGGATGCGGATCAGCACACAGATGGCCATGGGCATCCTGGCCATCGCTGCGTACGCGAAAGGCCCTGGCCTGGGCAACCTGTTGTTCTCCGGGCTCGCTCGCGTAGGAAGCCCCACAGCCCTACCGCAGGCCCTCACCGGCACTGTCCTGATCGTCCTGCTGGCGTTGATCCTGGACGGGATCTACGTGTTGATCGGCAAACTGACCACCTCGAGGGGTATCCGTGAGTGACTCGACCCGTACATCCAACGTCTCCGGCGCGGAAATCGTGCTCGAGAACGTGACCAAGAGCTACCCGGGGCAGAAGCTCGCCGCGGTGGACAACGTGTCCATGACGATTCCTGCCGGCGAGGTCGTCGTTCTGGTCGGGCCCTCGGGCTGCGGCAAGACGACGACGATGCGCATGATCAATCGGCTCATCGAACCGACGTCGGGCCGCATCACGATCGGTGGAAAGGATGCGCTCTCGATCGACCCCAACGAGTTGCGTCGCACCATCGGCTATTCCATCCAGCAGGCGGGTCTGTTCCCGCACATGACGATCGCGCAGAACGTCGGCATGGTGCCCGGGCTCATCGGATGGAACAAGAAACGCATCGACGATCGCACCGACGAGATGCTCGATCTCGTCGGGCTCGATCCGGCGGTGTACCGCCAGCGCTATCCGCGTCAGCTCTCCGGTGGCCAGCAGCAGCGTGTCGGTGTCGCCCGCGCTCTCGCCGCCGATCCCCCGGTGCTGTTGATGGATGAGCCCTTCGGCGCGGTCGATCCGATCACGCGAGGACTGTTGCAGGACGAGTTGATGCGGCTGCAGGCGGAGCTGGGCAAGACCATCGTGTTCGTGACCCACGATTTCGACGAGGCCGTCAAGCTCGGCGATCGAATCGCGGTGCTCGGAAACCAATCGACGATTCTCCAGTACGACACCCCCGAGGCCGTTCTCGCCAACCCCGCCGACGACACCGTCGCCGGATTCGTCGGGGCCGGGGCCGCGTTGAAGCAGCTGACCCTGATGCGCGTACGCGACATCGAACTGTCCGACGTTCCCGTCTTCGGCGAGGACGATTCGGTGGAGACGATGAACACCGCTCTCGGCTCCGATCCGGAGGCGTGGGGAATCATCCTCGACGCGCGCAAGCGGCCGCTTCGCTGGACCGATCGCCGCCACCTCGTGGGGGTCGGCAGCCTGCGCGACGTCGGTGTGCCGATGGGCGAGATGGTCTCGACGCAGTCCACCCTTCAGGACGCACTCGAAGCTCTTCTCTCCGAGGGCAATGCGACGGCCACCGTGACCGGCAACCGGGGCGAGTACGTCGGCACCGTGACGATCGACGTGTTGATCGACACCATCAAATCCCTGCGGTCTCAGCACGCCAACGATCACGACGAGGCGCGCAGCGACGTCGGGACGCCGTCGTGACCGCACTCGCCGACGCCGGCGAAACCACGAAGGACACCGCGCGCGCCGCCAAGCGGGCCGAGCGACTCCGGCTACTCATCCAGCCCGTGGTCATCCTCGTCATAGTGGCCGTGCTCTTGGTCTACACGTTCAGCCGGGACCTGACCGCCACCCAGTCGGGCACCCTCAACGCCGGCAGCATCACCACCGCCGTCCGCGAGCACGTGGCGATCACGTTCGTCGTGACGGCACTCGTACTCGCCATCGCGGTGCCGCTCGGAATTCTGCTGACGCGGCCCGGGTATCGGAAGCTGGCTCCGTTGTTCATCGGTATCGCCAACATCGGTCAGGCAGCGCCGGCCGTCGGACTGCTCGTTCTGTTGTTCCTGGCCACCGGATGGACCGGATTCACTGCCGGCGTTCTGCCCATCGCGTTCTACTCGCTGCTCCCGGTTCTGCGGAACACCATGCTGGGCTTCCAGACGGTGGACCCGAACTACATCGATGCCGCACGCGGGCAGGGCATGTCGAACATGGGCATCCTGCGGCGCATCGAGTTTCCCCTCGCGGTTCCGTTCATTCTCGCGGGTCTGCGGACCTCGCTGGTGTTGGCTGTGGGCACCGCGACCCTGAGTTTCCTCGTCGGAGCGGGCGGTTTGGGCGTGTTGATCGATACCGGCTACAAGCTCAACCAGCCGATCATTCTGGTGGTGGGAGCAGTTCTTGCTGTTGCTCTCGCACTGCTGGTCGACTGGCTGGGCGCACTCGCCGAGGCATTCCTCGGACCGAAAGGACTCCGCTGATGCGGCGCACCACTCGACGACTCGCGGCCCTGTGCGTCGCGGCAACCCTGGCGCTCTCGGGATGCGGATTGCAATCCGGCGGTGCCATGCCGTTGTCGGTCGAGCCGGGAAGCATCACCCCGCTCCCCGGCCTCGAAGGTGCCCAGTTCACCGTGGGATCCAAGGACTTCACCGAGCAGATCATCCTCGGCTACATCCTCGAATTCGCGTTGAGCGCGGCCGGAGCCGACGTACGGGATCTGACCAACATCGCCGGATCGCAAAGTGTGCGTCTGGCCATGCAGAGCGGTCAGGTGGACGTCGCATACGAGTACACCGGTACCGGATGGATCAACTTCCTGGGCAACGAAACCCCCATTCCCGACGCCACCGAGCAATTCGAGGCCGTGCGCGACGCCGACAAGGCCAATGGCATCGACTGGGTCAATCCGGCCCCGATGGACAACACGTACGCGCTGGCGATGAATCAACAGGTGGCGCAGGAGACCGGAGTCCGCACCCTGTCCGACTACGCGGCGCTGGTGAACAGCGACCCCGCCGCGGCAGCACTGTGTGTGGAGACCGAGTTCAACAGTCGTCAGGACGGGTTGCCAGGCCTCGCCGCCACCTACGGGTTCGACGCCAGCACGTTGCCGGTGCAGATTCTGCAGACCGGCGTCATCTATCAGGCCACGGCCGAGGGCGCTCAGTGCCGATTCGGTGAGGTGTTCACCACCGACGGACGTATCAAGGGCCTGAATCTGACGGTCGTCGAAGACGACAAGTCGTTCTTCCCGCGCTACAACGCGACCGTCATCATCCGCCAGGAGGTCGCCGATCAGTACCCCGAGATCGCCGAGGTGACCGCACCGATCTCGGCCGCGTTGACCAACGAGGCCATTTCCGAGCTGAACAAGCAGGTCGACATCGACGGACGCGAGCCTGCGGACGTCGCACGGGACTGGATGGTTCAGCAGGGATTCGTCACCGTCGGAAGTGATTAGAGGCAGACGGGGACTAGTTCCCGCCGAACGTCCTCTCCACCACTGCCTTTGCCCGACGCGTCACACGCAGGTAGTTGTCGAGGAACGCTCCGGCGTCGCCGTTCTCCCAGCCCGCCACCTGCGCGACTGCGGAGAGCACAGCTCCCGGTGCAGGCAGCTGATCGGTCGGCTTACCGCGGACCAGCACCAGTGCGTTGCGCGCCTTCGTCGCCAGGATCCATGCCTCCCTGAGCAATTCGACGTCGGTTTCGCTCATCAGCTCGGCCGCACCGATGGCGTCGAGTGACTGCAGGGTCGAGGTGTTGTGCAGTGTCAGGACTTTGTGCGCGTACCTGAGCTGAATGAGCTGAACGGTCCACTCGATGTCTGCCAGTCCGCCACGTCCGAGCTTGGTGTGGGTGGAGGGGTCGGCCCCCTTGGGCAGACGCTCGGAGTCGATGCGCGCCTTGATGCGTCGAATCTCGCGGACCGCGTCGGCGGACACGCCGCCCTCGGGGTAGCGCACCTTGTCGGCCATGAGCAGGAATCGGATTCCGAGATCCTGGTCTCCGGCGACCTGATGTGCGCGCAGCAGCGCCTGCACTTCCCAGGCCTGTGCCCACTGCGAGTAGTACGCGGCGTACGACGACAGGGTGCGCACCACCGGTCCGCTTCGCCCTTCCGGTCGCAGACCGGTATCGACTTCGAGGGGCGGGTCGGTGCTGGGCGCACCGAGCAGTTTGCGGATGCGATCGGCAATGGTGTTGGCCCACTTGACCGCAACGGTCTCGTCGGCACCGTCGACCGGATCGCAGACGAACAGCACGTCGGCGTCGCTGCCGTAGCCGAGCTCACCGCCGCCGAGGCGACCCATACCGATAACGGCCAGCGTTGCCGGTGCCGGTTCCCCGCGTTCCTTCTCGCTGGCGCGTACGGCTGCTGCGAGGGCGGCGTTGATGACCGCGGCCCAGACCGAGGACAAGGCCCGGCACACCTGAGGGACGTCCAGCATGCCGAGGATGTCCGCCGAGGCCACGCGGGCCAGCTCGTGACGCCGAAGCGCCCTGGCGGCGTTGATGGCTCGAACCGGGTCCTCGTACCGCGCCGAGGACGACAGGATGGCGCGGTACGTCTCTTCCGGCTCGACATCGAGCAGGCGCGGACCTGTGGGTCCGTCGGCGAACAGACGGATGACCTCGGGAGCTTTGATCAGCAGGTCCGGTACGTAGGCCGAGGAGCCGAGCACGATCATCAGGCGCTGTGCCACTGCGCCTTCGTCGCGCAGCACGCGCAGGAACCACGTCTGCTCCCCCGCCGATTCGGACAGCCTGCGGTAGTTGAGCAGTCCGGCGTCGGGGTCGGGGGTATCGGCAAGCCATTCGAGCAGCGTCGGAAGCAGCACGGCCTGAATCTGACCGCGCCGGGTGCCGGAGCCGACGAGCGCACGCAGATGGCCCAACGCATTCTGCGGTGTCGCGTAGCCGAGCGCAGCGAGCTGACGCGTCGCGGCGTCGGGCGTCAGACGCACCGTCTCGGAGTCGAACTTGACCACCGAGTCGAGTAGCGGCCGGTAGAAGAGCTTGGCGTGCAACCGGCGGATGCGCTGCGCATTGCGCTTGATCTCGGCGTTCAGCACGCCGAGGGCGTCGCGGTTGCCGTCGGGTCGCATGTGCGCCGAACGGGCCAGCCACCGCAGGGCTTCCTCGTCGTCCTGAGACGGCAGGGTGTGTGTGCGACGCATTCGCTGCATCTGCAGGCGGTGCTCGATCAGCCGGAGAAACTCGTAGGAGGCCGTCAGGTTCGCGGCATCGTCGCGGCCCACGTAGCCGCCCTCGGTGAGTGCGGTCAGTGCATCGGTCGTGCCGAGAACGCGCAGCGACTCGTCGGTTCGACCGTGCACCAATTGCAGGAGCTGGACGGCGAATTCGACGTCCCGCAGGCTGCCGCGTCCGAGTTTGATCTCGCGCTCGCGGAGCTCCGGCGGCACCATTTCCTCGACGCGACGCCGCATCGCGCGCACCTCGGGCACGAAGTCCTCGCGCTGGCTGGCCAACCACACCATCGGGTTGACCGCGTCGACGTAATCGTTGCCGAGCGCGATGTCGCCGGTCATCGGGCGGGCTTTGAGCAGAGCCTGGAACTCCCAGGTCTTGGCCCAGCGCTTGTAGTAGGCAACATGCGAATCCAAGGTGCGGACCAGCTCGCCGCGTTTGCCCTCCGGCCGCAGCGCCGCGTCCACCTCGAAGAACGCCGAGGATCCGATGCGCATCATCTCACCGGCGATGCGGCTCGCCTGCGAGTCGGCGGGCTCGGCGACGAACACGACATCGACGTCGGAGACGTAATTGAGTTCGCGCGCACCGCATTTGCCCATCGCGACGACGGCCAGACGCGTCGGACACGGAGCGTCCGGGCACACGGTGGCCACCGCCACCGCCAGTGCAGCGGTGAGCGCAGCGTCGGCCATGTCGGACAGTTGCGACCCGACCACCGTGTACGGCAGGACGGGTTCGTTCTCGACGGTCGCGGCGAGGTCGTATGCCGCCAGCACCATGATCTGGTCGCGGTACTTCTTGCGCAGCGCGATCACCGCGGGCGGTCCTGTGACGGTCGCGCGGTACAGGTCCGGTGCGGCGTTGGGGCCGGTCTCGGGCTCGGCCCCCACGGCCTCGAGCAGTTCCGCGACCAGGGTGGCTTTGGTGGGGAGCTCGATCTTCGCCGAGACTCCGCTGCTCTGACCTTCCTTGGTCAGCAGCAGACGCCAGGTGCTGTCGTCGGCAACCAGGTGATCGGCGAGCGCACTCGAAGCGCCGACGAGACCGAGCAGACGCCCGCGGAAGCCCTTGTCGGTGCGCAGTGCCGAGTCGAACTCGGCCCACCCGGCACCGAGCAATTCGTACATCCGCACCAGCGTCCGCAGTGCGAGGTCCGCGTTGGGCGCACGGGAGAGCGACCACAGCAGCTCGAGGCTTTCCTCCCCCGTCCAGCCGAGGGTGCGCAGGTCGGACGGCGCAGTTTCTTCGACGAGGCCGAGACGGCCCGGTCCGGGAACGACGGATCTGGAGGTCGGAGGACGCACCATCTACAATCCACCTCGGGGTGCCACAGAATTACCTCGTCGTCAGTACACAGCGGCGCGAG
>NZ_NOZF01000097.1:0-9828 GCF_002258565.1 Rhodococcus sp. 05-2254-6 | reverse complement strand
CTCGGGAACGGGCTCCGCAGCCGGGGGCAACGGAATTCCGGGCGGCGGGATGATCGTCGTCGGAGTCGGTTCGACAGTCGTGGTGACGACCGGCTCGGTCTCGCACACCTGGAGCAGGTCACCGGAGGCCAACCGCTCGACCTGACCGCGCGCGTCGTCGAGAGATCCGGACGGCAAGCCGGCCGTGACCTGCTCGCGCGCGGCAGGCAGAAGGTCGTCGATCTCGAACGGAACGCAATCGGCCGGAGCGGCATCCGGAGCGGTCAGCGTGACGGCTCCGTCGTCGTCGAGGCAGCCGATCAGTTCCACGCTCTGCAGCGAGTAGCCCAGTACCGAGCCGGGAAGGCCCCTCAGCACGGTCACCTTGCTGTTGTCGGCACCGACGTAGTAGTTGCCTCTGATGATCGAATTGGCAACGAGCGCACCGATTGCCGCGAGTACCACCAGGGTCAGGGCGATCAACGTCCAGCGCAGTTTGTGCGACTTCTTCTCGGGCGTGACGACCGGGCTGGTGACGCGCTTGGGCGTCGTACGCGGTGGCCGCATCGCGGCGGCGCGTCCGGCTGCGGTGTTGGGCGGAGGGGCGTCTTCCTCGTCCTCGGTGCTGGCGGCACCGCCGAGGATGGGGTGGCTCTGTCCGTAGTCGAGGTCGATCACGTCGGCGACGACGACCGTCACGTTGTCGGGTCCGCCGCTGCGCAGCGCGAGTTCGATCAGGCGATCGGCGCACGGGCCCGTCTCGCCCTCGTTCATGGTGTTCTCGATGGTTTCGTCGCTGACGACGTCCGAGAGGCCGTCGGAGCACAGCAGGTAGCGGTCGCCTGCACGTACTTCCCGAACGGTGAGCGTCGGCTCGATCTCGTTGCCGGTGAGGGCACGCATGATCAAGGAACGTTGCGGGTGCGTGTGCGCCTGTTCGGCGGTGATGCGGCCCTCGTCGACGAGTGACTGAACGAAGGTGTCGTCGCGAGTGATCTGGGTGAGTGAGCCGTCGCGCAGCATGTACGCACGTGAGTCGCCGATGTGTACCAGTCCGATTCGCTTGCCCGCGAACAGGATTGCGGTCAGCGTGGTTCCCATGCCGTCGAGCTCGGGTTCGTCCTCGACCTGATCTGCGATGGACGCGTTGCCTTCGCGGGTTGCTGCCTCCAGCTTGCCCAGCAGATCCTCGCCGGGCTCGTCGTCGTCGAGATGAGCCAATGCGGCGATCATCAACTGCGAGGCCACTTCACCGGCCGCGTGACCGCCCATACCGTCGGCCAGCGCCAGTAGGCGAGCCCCGGCGTACACGGAGTCCTCGTTGTTGGATCGAACCAGACCGCGATCACTGCGGGCGGCGTAGCGAAGGACGAGGGTCACGGGCGCAACTCGATCACGGTCTTGCCGACGCGGACAGGAGTTCCCAGGGGCACGCGAACGGCGGTGGTCACCTTCGCGCGGTCGAGGTAGGTGCCGTTGGTCGAACCGAGGTCCTCGACGTACCAGTCACCGCCGCGGGGCGAGATGCGCGCATGCCGCGTCGACGAGTAGTCGTCTGTCAGAACGAGAGTGGAGTCGTCCGCGCGTCCGATGAGGACGGGCTGCGTTCCGAGCGAGATACGCGTTCCGGCGAGACCGCCCTGGGTCACCACGAGGTACTTGGCCACCTTCTGCTTGTTGAACGACGGAAGAACTTTCGAGCCGCCGGAGTAGCGAGCAGGCACTCGCATGCCTGCGGCCGCGTAGATGTCGCTGCGCAAGGTGCGAAGGACGGCCCAGACGAAGAACCACAACAACAGCAGGAAGCCCGCCCTTGTCAGTTGCAGAATCAATCCCTGCACGACGATTCACCTCCTCCTTCGCAATCGACCTGCATCCCGCCCACGCGAAAAGCCGCGGCGCGGCAGACATGGTTGCCTCGCAGCATCATAGGGTCAAGCAGCTCGTGTGGACGACATACGGGTCGGCGAGAGTGCGAGTCGAACCGCCACCCGAGCCCACGAAAGATCGTCAGACGATCCGGACCAGAATTTCGGAGTGGCCGGCCCGAATGACGTCGCCGTCGGCCAGTTGCCAGTCCTGCACCGGAGCGCCGTTGACGGTGGTGCCGTTGGTGGAACCCAGATCGGAGAGCATGGCCACGCGGCCGTCCCACCGGATCTCGATGTGTCGACGCGAAACGCCGGTGTCGGGGAGTCGGAACTGTGCGTCCTGACCACGGCCGATGATGTTCTGACCGTCACGAAGCTGGAAGTAGCGGCCGCTGCCGTCTTCGAGCTGCAGCGTCGCGGCCAGCGCCTGACTGCGAGCTGCGTACGAGGCGGGCTGGTCGTAGCCGTACCCGTCACCGCGATCGCCCGCGCCCTGCTGCGGGTAGCCGCGACCGTAGGCGGCCGGGGCAGGCGGGTAGTCGTAGCCGGGCTGCTGGTAGCCGGGCTGCTGGTAGCCGGGCTGCTGATATCCGGCGGCCTGGGGCTCGGCGTAGCGACCGGACGGGTCGTTGTACGCCTGCTCCTGATAGGGGGCCTCGGAGTACGCAGCACTGTCGGCACCGCTGTACTGGTAGCCCTGAGCGTCGTAACCCTGCGCGTTGTAGCCGTGGGCGTCGTAACCCTGCGCGTTGTAACCCTGGGCGTCGTACCCCTGATCCTGGCCGCTGGGGTTGCCGTAGGCGTGCGGGTCGTAGCCCTGTTCCTGGCCGGCTGCGCTGTAGGCCTGACCCTGCTCGGGGTACGGCTGCTCGTCGTAGCCCTGGCCGTTGTACGGCTGCTGGTCGTAGCGCGGATCGTGCTCGGTAGGCGCGTAGGCCTGGGCGTCGTAGCCGTTCTGCTCACGTGCTGGGTAGCGCGGATCCTGGCCACCGGCGTAACCGTTGCGCGCGCGCGGATCGGGACGATGACCGTCCGCGGGGTCGCGCTGCGGGTCGTAGCCTGGGTTCTGCGTCATGTGGCCGGCTCCTGGTGTCGACATCGGTGGGGCAGACGGTCGCTGCGTAGCTGAAGGGACGGGACTCGGTGCTGCTTGTGCCGACGCGCCCTGCTGCGGGGACTCGTTCCGTGCAGCAGTCGCCGATCGTCCCACATCGGGATCGACCGAGCCACTGGCACGGAACTGTCCGGTGTGAAGGGTGGGCGACGGCTCGAAGCGAACCACCACGTCGCCGTAGGTCTGCCAGCCTTGATCGCGGATGTAATCGTCGAGGTGACGCGAGAACGCCTTGACCGTCAGTTCGCGGTCACCGGCGAGTTCGGCGTGGTCCGAGCTGTTGATGGTGATCACGTAGCTGTTGGGTGCCAGGAGGTGCCCGCCGTCCAGGGGCCGAACCAGGTCCGACGCTTCCTGCTGGAGCGCTGCCTCCACCTCCGCCGGTACGACGCCCCCGCCGAACACGCGGGCGAAGACGTCGCCGACAGCGCCCTGGAGCTTGCGTTCGAAACGCTGAACGATGCCCATCGTGACCCCTCCTCTCACTGTGTTCTTCCACCGTGTGGTGCCTGCTGGTGTGCAGGTCGCGACAGCCGCGTGTCATCACGAGGTCGCGCTCCAAGCATGATATACGGTGCCGCCGACGGGGACTGCCCGCCGCCGTCGGCTCACGGCACCTCGACGCGGCGATTTTCGAGCGCGGCATGGTGCGTGTTAGTGTTCTCGCCGTCACCCGGGCGGGTGGCGGAATGGCAGACGCGCTGGCTTCAGGTGCCAGTGTCCTTCGGGACGTGGGGGTTCAAGTCCCCCTCCGCCCACCACACTGGCCGCAGCTGATTCGATCGCTGCGGCCAGTAGTATTTCCGGCCTTTTTCCTCGAATTGTCTTACAGGCGTGTGATTCTCGGCCGATGTCGGCGCGGGTGTCCGAGACCCGGTCCCGAGGACGTCTCGTATCCGGAAATTCGCAGGTGGAAGCCCGTAATAGGTTTACCTTATTTGCGGTGGCACCCAGGTACTGACTTATCGTTCGTAGTTGGATCGGCCTCACCACGGCCGGATCCGCCACGACCCATTTTCTACCACGCGCCCACCTGCTCGTGCAGAGGAAAGCGTCGACGATCGACAGGTGCAGCTTCAACGGCGAGGACGCACCGCAGGCCGTTCGTGCAGCCGGTTACACCACACCGTCGCCGACGAGTATCAAGGCTGGACTTATCCGAAGGCTAGGTATGAAGCACACTCCGGGCCCGCAAGGCCTCTACGATCCCGCCAACGAACACGACTCCTGTGGTGTCGCGTTCGTGGTGGACATGCACGGTCGACGCAGTCGCGACATCGTCGAGAAGGCGATCACCGCGCTGGTCAACCTCGAGCACCGCGGTGCTGCCGGCTCCGAACCGAACACCGGTGACGGTGCAGGCATTCTGATCCAGGTTCCGGACGCGTTCTTCCGCGCCGTCGTAGATTTCGAGCTTCCCGCGCCCGGCGCGTACGCAACCGGTGTCGCATTTCTTCCGCAGGGCCGCAGCGACGCAGCACGCGCCTGCGAGGGTGTCGAGAGCATCGTCGTCAGCGAGGGCCTGACGGTTCTCGGTTGGCGTGAGGTTCCCACCGACGATTCCTCCCTCGGCGCTCTGGCGCGCGACGCGATGCCGACCTTCCGGCAGTTGTTCCTCGCGGCTCCGGACGCGTCGATCACCGACCTCGAACTCGAGCGTCGTGCGTTCGTCATCCGCAAGCGGGTCGAGCACGAGCTGGGCGAAGAGGGCGCGGGCAAGGACGGCCCCGGCCGCGAGACCGTGTACTTCCCGTCACTGTCCTCGCAGACCTTCGTCTACAAGGGCATGCTGACCACGCCTCAGCTCAAGGGCTTCTACCTCGACCTGCAGGACGAGCGCGTGGAAAGTGCACTGGGACTTGTGCATTCGCGCTTCTCGACCAACACGTTCCCGTCGTGGCCGCTGGCGCATCCGTTCCGACGCGTCGCCCACAACGGCGAGATCAACACCGCCACCGGCAACGAGAACTGGATGCGTGCCCGCGAGGCGCTCATCACCTCCGATGTGTTCGGCGGCTCCGAGGCGCTCGAGAAGATCTTCCCCGTGGTCACCCACGGAGCAAGTGACACAGCACGTTTCGACGAGGTGCTCGAGCTGCTGCACCTCGGTGGACGCAGCTTGCCGCACGCCGTGCTCATGATGATTCCCGAGGCGTGGGAGCGGCACGAGTCGATGGACCCCGCACGTCGGGCGTTCTACAAGTACCACTCCTCGCTGATGGAGCCCTGGGACGGACCGGCGTCGGTGTGCTTCACCGACGGCACCGTCATCGGCGCGGTCCTGGACCGCAACGGCCTGCGTCCGAGCCGGCTGTGGGTCACCGACGACGGTCTGGTCGTCATGGCCTCCGAGGTCGGCGTTCTCGACATCGATCCGTCGAAGGTCGTCCGCAAGGTTCGCCTGCAGCCCGGCCGCATGTTCCTGGTGGACACCGCGCAGGGCCGCATCGTCTCCGACGACGAGATCAAGGACGAGCTCGCAGCCGAGCATCCGTACCAGCAGTGGCTCGACGAGGGCTTGACCTCGATCGACGATCTGCCCGAGCGTCCGCACGTGCACATGCCGCACGACCGCGTGCTCATCCGTCAGCAGATCTTCGGATACACCACCGAGGAACTGAACGTGCTGGTCTCGCCCATGGCGAAGTCCGGTGCCGAGGCCATCGGTTCCATGGGTACCGATACCCCGATCGCCGTGCTTTCGGCTCGCCCGCGGATGCTGTTCGACTACTTCTCGCAGCTGTTCGCGCAGGTCACCAACCCGCCGCTCGATGCCATCCGCGAGGAGATCGTCACCAGCCTCGGCGGCACCATCGGACCCGAGGGCGATCTGCTCAACCCGGGTGCCGACGGCTGCAAGCAGATCGTGCTTCCGCAGCCGATCCTGCACAACGACGACCTCGCCAAGCTCGTCCACATCAACGACGAAGGCACGCAGGAAGAGCTGCGCTCGGTGGTCGTGCGCGGCCTGTACCCGGTGTCCGAGGGTGGTGAGGGTCTCCGAAAGTCGTTGGAGGCCATTCGCGCTCAGGTGTCCGCTGCCATCTCCGGTGGCGCGCGGATCATCGTGCTCTCGGACCGTGAGTCCAGCGAGAAGCTCGCTCCGATTCCGTCGCTGCTGCTCACCTCCGCGGTGCACCATCACCTCGTCCGGGAGAAGACCCGCACCAAGGTCGGTCTGATCATCGAGGCCGGTGATGCCCGCGAGGTGCACCACATGGCTCTGCTCATCGGTTTCGGTGCCGCAGCGGTCAACCCGTACATGGCGTTCGAGTCGATCGAGGACATGATCGAGCGCGGCTCCCTCACCGACATCTCCTTCGACAAGGCCGTGTCCAACTACATCAAGGCCGCGGGCAAGGGTGTGCTGAAGGTGATGTCCAAGATGGGCATCTCGACCCTCGCGTCGTACACCGGAGCTCAGCTGTTCCAGGTCATCGGCCTCTCGCAGGAACTGGTCGACGAGTACTTCACCGGGCTCAACAGCCACCTGGGCGGAATCGATCTCGACCAGGTCGCCGACGACGTCGCAGCGCGGCACGCGGTCGCGTACCTCGACAACCGTCAGGAGCGCGCGCACCGCGAGCTCGAAACCGGTGGCGAATACCAGTGGCGTCGGGAAGGGGAGTACCACCTCTTCAACCCGGACACGGTGTTCAAGCTGCAGCACTCCACCCGCACCGGTCAGTACGACATCTTCAAGGAATACACGAAGATGGTCGACGACCAGTCCGAGCGCCTCGCGTCGCTGCGCGGTCTGTTCCGCTTCAAGACCGAAGAGCGGCAAGCTATTTCGATCGACGAGGTCGAGCCGGCCAGCGAGATCGTCAAGCGTTTCTCCACCGGTGCGATGAGCTACGGCTCCATCTCGGCCGAGGCGCACGAGACCCTCGCCATCGCCATGAACCGTCTCGGCGGGCGCTCGAACTCCGGTGAGGGCGGCGAGGACGTCTCGCGGTTCGAGCCGGACGAGAACGGCGACTGGCGACGCAGTGCCATCAAGCAGGTCGCGTCGGGACGCTTCGGCGTCACCTCGCACTACCTGACCAACTGCACCGACATCCAGATCAAGATGGCGCAGGGAGCCAAGCCCGGTGAGGGCGGCCAGCTTCCGGCGCACAAGGTGTACCCGTGGGTCGCCGAGGTTCGGCATTCGACGCCCGGCGTCGGTCTGATCTCGCCGCCGCCGCACCACGACATCTACTCGATCGAGGATCTCGCGCAGCTGATCCACGACCTGAAGAACGCCAACCCGCAGGCCCGCATCCACGTGAAGCTGGTCTCCGAGGTCGGCGTCGGAACGGTCGCCGCGGGTGTGTCCAAGGCGCACGCCGACGTGGTGCTCATCTCGGGCCACGACGGCGGCACCGGCGCGACGCCGCTGACCTCGGTCAAGCACGCGGGCGGACCGTGGGAGCTGGGGTTGGCCGAAACGCAGCAGACGTTGCTGCTCAACGGTCTTCGCGATCGCATCGTCGTCCAGGTGGACGGCCAGCTCAAGACCGGACGTGACGTGATGGTCGCGGCTCTGCTCGGCGGCGAGGAGTTCGGTTTCGCCACCGCTCCGCTCGTCGTCTCGGGCTGCATCATGATGCGCGTCTGCCACCTCGACACCTGCCCCGTCGGTGTCGCTACGCAGAACCCGTTGCTGCGCAAGCGTTTCGCGGGCAAGCCGGAGTTCGTCGAGAACTTCTTCATGTTCATCGCCGAAGAGGTTCGCGAGCTCATGGCCGAGCTCGGCTTCCGCACACTGGACGAGGCCGTCGGCCAGGTGGGTCTGCTGGACACCACTGCGGCCAAGGAGCACTGGAAGGCGTCGAAGCTGGATCTGTCGCCGATCCTCGAAGAGGTCGAGTCGGCGTTCATGAACCAGAACCTCTACAACACCGGCGTTCAGGATCACGGTCTCGACAAGGCCCTCGACCAGCAGCTCATCGCGGCCAGCCGCAATGCGTTGGACAAGGGCGAGAAGGTCGCGTTCGAGTCCAAGATCACCAACGTCAACCGCACCGTCGGCACGATGCTCGGGCACGAGGTCACCAAGGCGTACGGCGGCGTCGGACTGCCGGACGACACCATCGAGATCACGTTCACCGGCTCGGCGGGCAACAGCTTCGGCGCGTTCGTCCCGTCCGGCATGACGCTCCGGCTCAACGGAGACGCCAACGACTTCGTCGGCAAGGGACTGTCCGGTGGACACCTCGTGCTGCGGCCGTCGTTGAACGCGCCGAAGGGATTCGTCGCCGAGGACAACATCATCGGCGGCAACGTGTTCCTGTTCGGCGCCACCAGCGGTGAGGCTCTCATCCGCGGTGTCGTCGGCGAGCGTTTCGCCGTTCGTAACTCCGGTGCCGTTGCCGTCGTCGAAGGCGTCGGCGATCACGGCTGCGAGTACATGACCGGCGGCAAGGTCGTCATTCTGGGCACGACGGGCCGGAACTTCGGTGCCGGTATGTCCGGCGGCGTCGCGTTCGTCTTCGATCCGAACAAGACGTTCGAGGCCAACCTCAACACCGAGCTGGTCGACATCGAGGAGCTCGAGGGTGACGAGTTCACCTGGCTCCGCGACATCGTCACTCGCCATCAGGAGCAGACCGGCTCCGAGGTGGCCGAGCGGATCCTCGCGGATTGGTCACAGCAGGTGAACCATTTCGTGAAGGTCATGCCTCGCGACTACAAGAAGGTACTGCTGGCCATCTCCGAAGCCGAGAAGAACGGCGCGGACGTGGACGAAGCGATCATGGAGGCAGCTCGTGGGTGACCCACAGGGATTTCTGAAGAACACGGTTCGCGAAGTACCGAAGCGGCGGCCCGTCGACCTGCGTCTGATGGACTGGAAAGAGGTCTACGAAGACTTCTCGAAGGACACTCTGCGCACCCAGGCGAGTCGATGCATGGACTGCGGTATTCCGTTCTGCCACAACGGCTGCCCACTGGGGAACCTGATTCCCGAGTGGAACGACCTGGTGTTCAAGGACCGCTGGCGCGACAGCATCGATCGGTTGCACGCCACCAACAACTTCCCGGAATTCACCGGACGGTTGTGCCCCGCCCCGTGCGAGGCGTCGTGCGTGCTGGGTATCAACCAGGATCCGGTCACCATCAAGCAGGTCGAGGTCGAGATCATCGACAAGGCCTTCGAGGAGGGCTGGGTCACGCCGGTCTACCCGACGCATCTGACCGGCAAGACCGTCGCCGTCGTCGGCTCCGGCCCCGCGGGACTCGCTGCAGCGCAGCAGCTCACCCGCGCGGGCCACACCGTCACGGTGTTCGAGCGTGCCGATCGCATCGGCGGACTGCTGCGGTACGGCATCCCCGAGTTCAAGATGGAGAAGCGCCACATCGATCGTCGGCTCGCGCAGATGGAGGCCGAGGGCACCGTCTTCCGCACCGGTGTCGATGTGGGCGTGGACATCTCGGCCGACGAACTGCGCGAGCAGTTCGACGCCGTGGTCCTGTCCGGCGGCGCCACCGCGTGGCGCGACCTGCCCATCGAGGGCCGCGAGCTCGACGGCATCTACCAGGCCATGGAGTTCCTGCCGCACGCCAACCGCGTCCAGCAGGGTGATTTCGCCGCGCCGCCCGTCAGTGCCGAGGGCAAGAAGGTCGTCATCATCGGCGGCGGAGACACCGGTGCCGACTGCCTCGGGACCTCGCACCGTCAGGGTGCCGAGAGCGTGCACCAGTTCGAGATCATGGCCCGGCCGCCCGAGGAGCGTGCGACGTCCACGCCGTGGCCTACGTACCCGCTGATGTACCGGGTTGCCTCGGCACACGAGGAGGGTGGCGAACGCGTCTTTTCCGTCAACACCGAGCGTTTCGTCGGCGAAGACGGCAAGGTCACCGCACTCGAAGCCTGCGAGG
>NZ_NOZF01000044.1:0-10045 GCF_002258565.1 Rhodococcus sp. 05-2254-6 | reverse complement strand
CGCGACGCATCCGCATGCTCGGCATCACCGAGGGAACAACTCTGGGCGACAAGCTGATCGGTCTGCAGCTGAGGAAGTTGTTCGAGCCGATTCTGGGTAGAGGAGCCGCCCGCGTCGACCTGAGCAAACTCGTCGCGTCTCTGGTCGAGACAGGCAGGCGCTGGGGTATCGCGACACCGGAGGAACTGGTGTTGTTCGGCAAGCAGCTCGGCTACTTCGAGCGCTACTCGGCTGCACTCGCACCGGAATGGGTGTTGGGTCGAGACCTGTTTCTGTTCAGAAACATTCTCCCGGAGGAAGTGGCCGCAGCGGTGGCCGCGAGGAACATCGCGCTCCCGGACTGAGCCCTCACGGCTCGTCGATCAACGGGTGAGATTCCGACGCGAATCGCTCGACCGAGCCCGCGGCGCGCGCTATGCCAGCAATTCCGCTCCAGACCATCATGGTGAGGTAGTCGACGAGCTCCTCGGCCGTCATGGTTCGATCGAAGATCCACCAGTGTGACGCCAATCGAACAGCACCGATCATTGCGAAGGCGATGGGCATCGAACCGGCCGTGGAGAACTCACGCTCTCGGAATCTGTCGGCGATGACGGTGGCCAGGAGCTCGGCGATCAGCCCCTCCGCCGCGGTGATGACGTCCTGGTTGCCCGAGACGGCGTTGTTGGCGTGGACGTAGATGTAGATCTCGGGATCCGTGTCGACCGTCGAGACGTAGGCTGAAATCACTGCCCGGGTGAGGTGATACTCGTCGAGGTCCTCGGACATCGCGTCCTTGATCCGAGGCACCAGCTCGGTCTCGACGTATCGCGCCATGGCAGCGTCGGTCAGGCCCCGTTTGTCGGTGAAATGCTTGTACAGAACAGTTTTCGAGACTCCGTTCGCAGAGGCGATGTCGTCCATGCCGATGTTGTGACCCTGCTGTCGGATGGTGTCCAGAGTGCAGTCGAGCAGTTCACGCCGCCGCGTGATCCGATGATCGCGCCACCGGTGGCTTCGGCCGTCGACCTTCTCCGGAACGCTCACGCCGACTGGGAGACGGTTCGTGATCCCCTCAACAGAATCGACGCCACCAGCTCCGGATCGTCCGACATCGGTACGTGCCCGAGCCCCGCGTACGTCGTCACGTCCGCCTGCGGAAAGGTTCGACGCACCAGCGGTGCCTGATACACCGGCAGAACCCAGTCGCGACGCCCCCACGCGACGGTGACCGGAACATCCTCGTCGACCGGAATACTGAAGCGCGGCACTGCGTTACCCGCTGCGTCGATCGCCCGGTTGGTGGTGATACTGAGCGCGTCGATGGTCGCCGTCGCGGCGGGAACTCGCCACGGCTTGGCGTAGAAGACACCGTTGGCGATCGTGCGACCGACGACCGAACGCATGACGGCCGGTGCGATGGGGCTGATCACTCGGGACAATGCACGCAGCAATCGGAACACGAGCAGCGCACGCGTCTGATCCCAGTGTCCGCGAAAGAATCCGGCCGGCGAGAGCGCGGTGGCCGAGGCAACCGATCCGCGGGCGGCGAGTTCGAGGGCGAAGTATCCACCCAACGAGTTTCCGGCCACGTGCGGCTTCTCGCCGTCCACCGCCACGTGCTCGAGGAACCGCTCCAGTTCGGCGACGATCCACGGGCCGAGATCGAACTCCTCGGTGGGTAGTTCGGGTGAATCACCGTGGCCGGGCAGGTCGACCGTCACCACTCGCCGGTGCTGCGCGAGTGTCTCGATGACGCTGTCCCAGGCGTGTTGCCGATGAACTATCCCATGGATCAGCACCAGGGTCGGTCCCTCGCCGCGGATGGTGTGCGCGAGCGCGGGGCCCTCGATGTCGAAAGTCATTGCGGTCCGATCTGTTCTCGTTTATCCGGTGCGAGCGTCTACTGCTTCGGGGCCGGCCACCCGTGCAGGCACGGTCCGTCCGAACGTCATCGATTCGGTGAGATCGTCGAAGCGCGCGTCTATCCTGTCGAGAATATAGTTCTGCCTCACCGACCAGGGCCGCTCGGTCCCCGATTTGGGTAGCTCGTCCAAGGATCGCGTGACGTATCCCGATGCGAGGTCCACGACCGGTCGAGATTCCACCGGCTTGCCCGCTCGGTCGGGAATTGCGTGGGTGTAGCCGTGAGACTGCATGTACACCAACAGTTTCGCCACCGCCTTGGCCGTCATGTCGGCTTTGAGCGTCCACGATGCATTCGTGTACCCGATGCACCAGGCAACGTTGGGCACGTCCTCGAGCATGTGCCCCTTGTAGACGAACTTGTCGTGCGCCGCGAAGGGCTTTCCGTCCAGTGACAGCGCGATGCCACCGAAGGCCTTGAGCTTCAACCCCGTTGCAGTGACGATGATGTCGGCCGGGATCTCGTCTCCGGATTCCAGGACGATGCCGTCGGCGGTCACGCGGGAGATTCGGTCGGTCACCACGGTCGCACGACCGGAACGAATGGCCTTGAACAGGTCGCCGTCCGGCACCACACACAGTCGCTGGTCCCACGGGGCGTACATCGGATCGAAGTGCTTGTCGACGTCGTATCCCCGCGGCAATTGCGCCTTCGTCATGGCCCGGAACACCCTGCGGGCCGTCTTCGGTGCGCGTCGACACAACTGATACGAGCCGACCATCAACAGTGCATTACGCCACCGCAATGCACTGTGCGCCAGGGAGTCCGGCAGTACACGCTGAGTGAGCGTGGTGAACGGGTCGGTCATCGGCAGTGACGCGATGTAGGTGGGCGAGCGCTGCAGCATCGTCACCGACGCGGCCTCGACTGCCAGGGAGGGCACCAAAGTGATTGCGGTTGCGCCACTTCCGATCACGACGACCCTCTTGCCCGAGTGGTCCAGATCCTCGGGCCACTGCTGAGGGTGCACCATCTGCCCGGTGAACTCGTCGGCCCCGGGAAGATCGGGGGTGTACCCGCCCGAGTAGTCGAAGTATCCGGTGCACAGGAACACGAATCGGCTGCGATAGGTCTTCGGAACACCGTTCGAAAGCGTCTGGACGGTCCACAGGTCCGTCGACGAATCCCAGTTCGCAGCCTCGACCGAGGTAGAGAAGTCGGTGTGTTCGTCGATGCCGTTCGCGTAGGCGGTATCGACGATGTAATTGCGGATGTCTTCGCCGTGAGCGAGGAGGGTGTCTCCCTGCCACGGTGTGTGCGGGAACGAGAACGTGAAGATGTCACTGTCCGACCGAATTCCGGGGTACCGAAACAGATCCCAGGTACCGCCTGCGCGCTCTCGACCTTCCAGGATGGTGTAGCTGAGCTCCGGTGCCATCTGCTGCAGGCGATATGCGGCTCCGACGCCCGATATGCCTGCACCGATGATGAGAACGTCCTGGAAGTTGTCGACGGAGCCGTCGAACTCGGGCCATCGAACTCGGCTTGTCGTCACGTCGTGCCTCGCTGTCTCGCCGAACACCATCGCGGATCGGCCCGACTGTGCGGCGGATCGCGACTTACATCACACAATGTGCCATTGACGAGTGGCGGTGTCAATGACAGTGTTCACCGCACACCGAAGACAGGAACCCCTCATGAACCACACATCACCTGTTGCCTGCATCCACACAGCACAGGGAACCAGAATCCGATGACTGCCGTGACGGTCGGGGCCGCAGGAGTCGTCGCTCTCGTCCTACTGGCGTCGAGGGGATCGGGCCTGGACTTCGAGCGACGTGCCCTGTCCGGCGCATACAAGCCGGTGCGCTCGAAGTGGCCGAAGCGACCGTTCACGCGCCGACGCACGTAACGAGCTCGCGAGCGGTTCATTCCGTTCCGTGACGTCGACAACGGCAGCGGGCCCGGTCAGTACTCTCGACCCCATGGGCGATCGGAAGTACGCAGGCAGGTCGCCCGAGGAGCGATCCTCCGAACGCATCGCCCGTCTCATGGACACCGCGATCGCTCTGTTCGGCAGCCACGGGTACGCGGCGACCACGATCGGGATGTTGTGCGCGGAATCGAACGTGTCGACCCGTCACTTCTATCGCGAGATCGGAAGCCGGTCGGAGCTGCTCAAGAAGATCGTCACCACCATGAATCAGGACGGCGAGCACGCTGCACGAGAGGCACTGACCGCCGACGGTCGGCAACCGGTGTTGGCGTCGATCGACGCCGCAATCCGGGCGTACCTCGGCGTCACGTGTCGCACCAGGATGTCGGCTCGGGTCTGCTACGTCGAAGTGGTCGGCGTCAGTACCGACATCGAACTGTGGCGCATGAACCAGCGAGACGTCATCGTCGAGATGTTCGACTCCCTGGCGACCACCGCCGCAGCACGAGGAGAACTGCCGAACAGGAACTATCGCCTGGTCATTCTCGCAATTATTGGTGCCGCCAACATCTTCGCCCAGGAATGGGCCCTGAGCCGCAGTTCCGACGTCGGAACCACCGATGACACCTTCACCCCGTACATCGACACCCTCGTCGAGTTGGTCACTGCCGCACTGACGACACCACTCCCCTGACCGGAACCAGGTTCGAACCATGCTCCTACTCGCGTTGGCCGTCGTCTTGGTCGTCACGTCGTTCGTCCGTATCCGGCGAGACCCGCGTCGGCTGTCCAACGGCCTGACTGTCATTGCGGCTCTCGCTGCGCTGGCGATCGGATCGCTGAGTCTGCTGCATCGGCTGGACGCCCGGGTCGAGGCGATTCTCGTCGTTGCGGTGCTGACGGCAATACTGCTGACGGCAATCGGACTCGTGGGCGCAGCGGCCATCAATGGGCTGGTGGTGATCAGGCGCGAAGGGCTCCGACTCTCGACCGCACTGCCACTTGCTCTGGCGGTTGCGGTGACGCTGGGCGTCGGGCTGTTCGTCGCAGTGGCGGCCGTGCTGCAAACACACACCCTGCCCCTGTGGTTGCTGGCCGCGGTCTGGACGGGAGTGCTGTTCTCGATCTGCCTCGGCGTCCAGCTCGCCGCGTTCTCGGTCCACGCGCTGATATACGGACACATGGAGCCACCGAAAGGAAGTGCAGCCGTAGTTGCTCTGGGATGCGGGCTGGGCTCGGGAGGAACCGTGACGCCTCTTCTCGAGAGCCGACTGAACCGCGCCCTCGATGTGCACAACGCCGAAGTGGCGTCCGGACATCGCCCGGTCCTGGTCGTATCCGGCGGGCAAGGGTCCGACGAGGAGACGGCGGAGGCCACGGCGATGAAGAAGTACCTGGTCGGCAAGGGTGTGGCCGAGAAACTGATCCTCGCCGAGGCGCGCTCGCGAAACACTCGGGAGAACTTGACGATGACGCGGGACCTTCTCGAGTCGTCGGACCTGAGGTCGGAGCCGATGATCGTGGTGACCAGCAACTTTCACGTCCTGAGAACGGCCGCGCTCACTCGCGATCTGGGTCTCGACGCCCATGTGACGGGAGCCGCCACGGCACGTTTCTACGCACCGACGGCGTTCCTGCGCGAGTTCGTCGCAATCCTGCATCGCTACCGGACGCCCAACATCGCCCTGCTGGTCGGCATCGCTTCGATCGTGGTGATTCTCCAGCACGTGAACTGAGATGCGGGGCCCGACGGCACCAGGGAATTGCGCGACATCGAGCATCCCCACCGATAGTGACCCGGAACACGCCCGTCGGACGTATGTTTCGGAGCGTCGATTTCGACTCATACCTAACGGCGTCGTCCGCGACGCCCCCAGCTCCGGGTATCCGGAGACGACCTACACGAAAGAGGTACGCACCGATGGCCGACTTCATCGACAAGGCTCAGCACAAGGCAGAGGAACTGGCCGGGACTGCGAAGGAGAAGGCCGGCGAGGCAACCGGTGACGACAGCCTTCGCGCCGAGGGTGCCAAGGATCAGGCGAAGGCCAACACTCATCAGGCCGCCGACAAGGTCTCCGACGTCGCCGAAAGCGCCGCCGACTCCGCAGCCGGTGCCGCCAAGGAGGCCAAGCACGCAGCCGCCGATGTCGCGGACAAGGCGTCCGACGTGGCCGAGGACGTCAAGAACACCGTCAAGGACAAGGTCTCGAACGTCGATGCCGACGACGTGAAGGAGAAGGCCTCCCAGGTCGCCGACAAGGCAGCCGACAAGGCCTCCGCCGTCGCCGACGACGTGAAGAACACGGTTCGCAACATCGACTCCGAGGATGTCGCCCAGGCGGCGAAGGTCGGCACTCCGATCATCGCAGCCGTCGCAGCCGCAGCCGGTGCCGTCGCGTTCGTGCTGATCCGTCGACGCAACCGTCGCCGTAGCGCTGCGCACCTGTTCGTTCCGTCGAAGCGCACCACCCGCAAGCTCGCCAAGAAGGCCCGCAAGCACAGCTTCTGAAGGTGATGACGAAAGGCCCCGCCTCGATCGAGGCGGGGCCTTCTGCGTCCTACAGCGGCTTGAGCGCCCGGCTGGGCACCCAGTGAGTGACGGTTTCACTGCGGTCTCGTGACATCAACTCGTACGTGACGCGGCCCAGCCAATCCCCGTCCACGGTGATGGACCATTCGACCAGATCTCCCGGCACGACGCGTCGCACATCGAATCCCTCGGGATTGAACTTCGACGCGTGGTGCGGCGGCAGCGGGTAGAGGATGTTCAGGTCGATCCACACCTTCAGCGGTGGTCGGAGCAGCTTGAACGGGCGCACGGCAGACGCCGGTCGAGGTTGTGCGCGCCGTGCCATCGTTCGATCATACGTTCGATCACTACGTCGATCCACCGCCCTGGACAACGAAGAACGGCCACCCGCACACGAGGTGCAGGTGGCCGTTGTTCGGTGCTGGAAAGATCAGATGCCGAGCGATCCCGCCAGGAACGGCCAGGAGTTGTGCAGGTCGTCCTGCCAGTAGCCCCACGAGTGGTTTCCGACCGGGCGGAAGTCCACGGTGGCCGGGATACCGAGCTGATCGAGGCGCTTGGCCAGGTTCGAGGTGCAGAAGTTGGTGGCAACTTCGATGCCACCGCCGACGATGACCTGATTGGCAAGCGTCGCCGGGTCGTTCTTCAGACGCGGGTTGGCAAAGGTGTCGTTCGGGGCACCGGGCAGTCCGCTGCCGGTGCTCATGTAGATCTGCGTTCCGCGGAGCTTCTCGGCGTTGAGCAGCGGGTCGTTCTCGCGCCACACGGGGCCGTCGAGCGGTCCCCACATGTTCTCGACGTTGCCGCCGCCGTAGGTCTCGACGACGAGCTTGACGAACTGCTGACCGATGGGGTCGGAGGTCTGAGCGCAGCCGCTGTACGCCGCGACGCCGGTGAACTTGCCCGGGTACTTGATCGCGATGTTCAGGACCGAGGTGCCCGTCATGGACAGCGCTGCGAGCGACTGGCGACCGTTGGTGTCGAACTGGGCGTCGATCAGCGGGGGCAGCTCTTCACCGAGGAAGGTGCTCCACTTGTTGCTGCCGAGCTTCGGATCGTCCTGGAGCCAGTCGGTGTAGTAGGACCACTTGCCCTTCTGCGGAGTCACGATGTAGGCGTTCTTGTCCGACAGGAAGGCCTCGGCGTCGGTCTGCGACTGCCACGATGCGGCATCCTCGCCGCCGCCTGCGCCGTTGAGCAGGTACAGCACTGGGCGGGACGCGCTGTCGTCGGCCGGCTTCTGCACCGTCACGGGAATGGTGCGGTTCATGGACGCCGAGTACACCTGGAGCTGGACCTGGCGGTTCTTGAGGGTGTTGACCGACTCGATCCTCGATCCGTTGCTCGACTGCGTCGTAGCCGCAGGCAGCTCTTCCGCGGACGCGACGGGCGTCATCAGCGCGGTCGGGAGGATCGCCACTGCGAGGGCGACGGCCGTAGCCGAACCGATTCGCCGGAAGCCGTGTCGTCGAGATCGTGGCACGCTGTTTCACCTTTTCGTCGAGTTACACCGGTCGAGTCTCTACATCGGCCGAAGATGAGGTGACGTTACCTCGAGCAAACGTCCCGAGCGTTATGGACCGGACGAATCCGAGACGCGATCGTGATGCGCTAGGTCGTGGCGTCGAATGACGAAGAGACAACCCACTATGACGATCACCGCGACCACCACACCCACGGGCAGCGGCGAATACAGCGAAACAATGGGACGCACATAGTCCTCGGGCGTCCCGTCCGTCCAACCGAATACCCGCGGCGGCACCGGAGCCGACACCCAGAACAGCGTCAGCGCGAACGGAATCAACGGACCGATGGCCGACGCCACCGTGCGGGTGGGTTGCATCGACCCGACGGCCAGGCCGATGGCGACGGGATACAGGGTGCAATATGCAACGGTTCCAACGACATTGACCGCACTGTCGCCGATCGAAAGCAAACCGGTCGCAGTGACCACGGCAAGCAGCACGAGCGCGGGGGTCGACAGGTCTAGGCGCAGGCCCACCCCGACCGCGCCGACGAACAGCGCAGCGGCGGCAGCGAATATCCACCACGACGTATCCGACCATCCCAGCGAACTGACTCCGGACGCCGCGATCGCCAACCCCAGCATCAGGTATCGGCCGTCCCGACCGTCGAGGTTCAGCGCGCCGGCGTAGGTCAGTACGACGGCGATCGCGACGGCGAACGTCCACATGGTCGCCGTCGACGTCGTGTTGCCGAGGTAGGTGTAGACGATCAGATACACGAAGGCGAGTACGCCGACGACTGCAGCATCGGACGTTTCGAAGCCGATAACGGGTGCTCGCAGGCCCATCCTGACCAGCAGCGATGCGGTCACGAGGAGAACGAGAAGAGGGACGGTCGATTCGACGTACTGCGGTGCCAGATTATCCATCCACCGTCCCTCACGCGGTCCGCGTAGTGGCGAGATTGCGCTGTATAACAGCATCGAGCCCAGCAGTCCTACTGCAATACCGGCGGACGGAAACCTGCGTCCAGCGGCGATGAATCCGCAGACGCCGACCAGAACGCCTGCGCCGAGTGCGTTGGTGGTCACCGCTTGATTGGAAGCGATCGGTGCGAACGACGGAAGTGCGATCACCACCGACCCGAGCGCGGCGGCCACTGCAGCCAGTACCGAGGAGCGCCGAGAATGTATGCCGACCAGCACGAGTACGGCCGCCAACACGGCGAGGGAGCCTGCCCACTGCGCGGTGACGAATGCCCCGTACCACTTGCCCGAGGACTCGATGTGGAACGAATCCTGGCCGAGCGATTCGCGAATCGAGTATCCGGCAACGAATCCACCGCATACCGTTGCCGCAACAGGCCCGTACCGATCCGCGATCATGTCTTCAACTTAAAGGTGTTCCCACGAGACGAGTGTCTGTGGTCTATTGGGTGCCCGTCCCGCGAAGGAGTCGATCGAGATGTTTCGTCGCACCGCTGTCATTGCTTGCGTCATTGCAGGTGCCGCTGCCTTCGGAACGGGAACGGCCGCAGCCGACGAGTGGCCCACTCCGCCGCCGTATCCGAGTCCGTCGGCTCCGCAGGACGTCACCGGATTCCTCACCCCGCAGGACCTGGACTACTGGAACCCGTTCGTCAGCAAGAATCGACTGACCTCGCCCTACGGCAACAGCACTCGCATCGTCTGCACCGGATTTCACGGAGTGCTGTCCTCCTGCTGGCAGGCCGATTCGAATGGCAACCCGCACAAGCTGATTCTGCTGAACATGAACTACCCGGGTTCGACGGGTCAGCTGCTGCCCGGCGGAGGTCCCGGGCACTTCGTCTACCCCGGCTTCATCCCCGGCATCGGCTGACCCGCACGACCGACTACGACTGAATCACACCAGTTCTCGATCGAGCTTGCCCAGACGCGCTCGAACCACGAACAGCAGTCCCACCGCCATGGCCATAAAGGCACCCACTACCCAGAGGCCCGCTTTCGAGGTCCCGGTGGTATCGAGCAGCCAGCCTGTCATGTAGGGAGCCGCCAGTCCGGCCGATGCGCCGATGGTGTTCATTACGCTTACCGCGGTAGGAATCTTCTCTGCGTTGCCGATCTTCTGGTATTTGCCGACCACCTTCCTTACCGGGGCTGGAGCCGCAGCAGGCATCGCACTGGTGAACACCATCGGCGCATCGGCCGGACTGGCGGCTCCCTACATGACAGGCTGGCTGCTCGATACCACCGGGACCTCGAAAGCGGGCCTCTGGGTAGTGG
>NZ_NOZF01000003.1:0-10048 GCF_002258565.1 Rhodococcus sp. 05-2254-6 | reverse complement strand
ATCGCGCTGCGCGCAGATTGCGCGAATGCTCTCGGCATAATCTTCGGGATTGTCACTGAATGTGCCGCGACGGGGAAATGTCGACGGCATCGGCACGGCGCTCACGTGAGGGAGGCGGTGTCCGCCTTTCCGGTTGTCATGAAGAAAAGAGTGACACGAGAATGGGGTGAGCGCAAGAGGGTCAGCCGCGCGACCGGAGGATCAACTGGGCCGTGCCGATGCCGTCGACATTTCCCCGTCGCGGCACATTCAGTGACAATCCCGAAGATTATGCCGAGAGCATTCGCGCAATCTGCGCGCAGCGCGATCGATGGCTCGCCTACGGCCTGAAGGCCGGCCCCTCCGACAGAACAGCCGCGGAATCGGCTGTGGCACAACTGTATCGAAGATCGGGGCGTCCTGAGCCGAAATTCTCATGGGTGGCATCCCCTGTAGCCGCCGCGGAATTCATGACATCTCGACCGATAGCGGACAGCGCAGGTGCAGGCTCCCTCATCGCAACACTGCTGTCGAGTTCACGCCGACGAATGGACCAGCGAATCGATCGGCGACAGATCGAATGGCCACAGCAGTACTACTACTCCGACAACAATGCACAGCGTGATCTGCAGGCGCGTATCGATGTCGCACGCCGTTCACCGACAGACGCGGCCCGCGCCGACATCAGTCCCGATCCGATCATTCGCCGAACCGTACGAAAGTCTCTGCACACCAGCCTCTTCGACGGAGTGGCCACGGCTGTCCGAACCCTCGCTCCGCGCCCCTTCGGCACCGTCAGCTGGTACGGACAACAAGAAGCCCATCGCGTCGCCTACTACGACATCTATCGCTCCTTCGGCCTCATGACGTTCGGCCGCGAGGACAACGAGCTTCTCGACATTCAATCCGCCCTCATCGAGTCGACGGGATGGTGGTGGGCGTTCGACGACATCGCAGTGATGTCAGAACGGCCGACGGCTCTGCACACCGAACCGATTCCGGATCCGGTGCACGGCGAAGTGCGACTGCATCATTCGACCTCCCCCGCGGTCGAGTTCGGCGACGGCAGCGGTGTCCATGTCCTCAACGGGACGGTGATTCCCGCTTGGGTGATCGACGATCCGACCGTCGAACGCATTACCGTCGAACGCAACGTCGAGATCCGGCGAAGCGCCATCGAACGGATCGGCTGGGATTCGTATCTGGACCAGGCCGGTTTACGACTGATCGACACCGACGACGACCCGGGTAACCCAGGCTGCATCCTGCAACTGTTCGCCACCCCCGCAGGATGGGGCGACGAGGGTCGAATACTGCTTGCCGTCAACGGTTCTCGCGAACGGGACGGGGAGCGCCGACGCTACGGGCTTCGCGTTCCCGGCGCGTTCTCGTCCGCGGTCGATGCCGCGGGCTGGACCTACGGTCTGGCCGGAGCCGATTACGGCCGACTACTCCGCAGAACCTGACCCCACACCTCGACAACACACCCCGACCACACACCCAAGGTGAAAAACATGAACTCGAACATCACGCTGTCCGCACTGACCGACCTCACCGGCCTCGACGTATTCGATTACCTCGACAAGGAGATCTCCGTGCCCGTCATCGACGGCCTGCAAGCCCAAGGCGATCTGATCGTCGTACCGTACGTACTGCTCGACGGCATAGTCGTCCCCACCGAGCAGACCCGTCGCGAGGATGTGCCCTTGACGGGAATCGAACTGTTGCGCAGCGCTGCGGGCGGCAACCCGCACAGCCTGGTCGCCGACGGCGGCATCTGCACGTGGCTCAGTCCCGTCCACGACGTCCGGGGTCTCGCCCTGGGAATTCTGGCCAACTCGCAGACGGCGTACCTCATTCACCCCGAACACGGAGCCACCGGAATCGCTCCGGGTCGATATGTCATCGGCCGTCAGCGTGAAGGCGGACAGGGCGGCTGGTTCCATGCGCCTCAGTTGATCGCCGACTGAGAACCAGTGGCCCACATCACATTGTTGCCGAAGTGCTAGGTCCATCTCACAAAGCAATTTTCGGTAGTAAGTGTGACGTTGTGTACCACTAAGGTTCGCGACATGACTGCTGTCGTCGTTGCGACTCATCCATGACCGGATCCCCCTCACCGGTCCAGAACCGACTCCTCGGAATCGGTCTCGTCGTACTCATCGTCATGTTCGTCGGGTGGAGCGTCACCTCGTACAACAAGACGTTCAAGGACGTCGTGACGGTCTCCCTCGAGACCGATTCCGTCGGTAACGCACTTCCCCGCAACGCAGACGTCAAGGTTCGCGGCATGATCGTCGGCGAAGTGCGATCGGCGACGACGGCCGGTGGCGTCGTGACCTCGGAGTTGGCCATCGAACCGGACATGGCCGAGATGATTCCGTCGAACGCCACCGCGCGACTGCTGCCGAAGACACTGTTCGGCGAGCGGTACGTCGCGTTGGAGTTGCCGGACGGCAGGCCCGGGTCGCCGATCACCGAGGGCACGGTGTTGAAGCAGGATCGCAGCGGCAACGCCATCGAGGTCGGACAGGTGCTCGACGGCCTGTTGCCGCTGCTCCAGGCCGTGCCGCCGGAGGATCTGTCGAACACCCTCGGTGCGCTGGCACAGGGTCTGAGCGGTCGCGGCGAGGAACTCGGCCTCACGATCGACCGACTCGAGAACATATTTGCCGGGCTCAACACCGAGCTTCCGGCCATCCAGGAGGACCTGCGCGGACTCGCCGACTTCTCGCAGACCTACGCCGACGCGGCACCCGAACTGATCGACGCGCTCGACAACCTGCGGACCACCGGCAACACCGTCGTCGAGAAGCGCCCGGCACTCGAAACGCTGTACTCCTCGGTCACGTCGGCCTCGAGCACGACTACTGACTTCCTCGACGCCAACTCCGCCGACATCATCGGACTGGCCGCGAACTCACGCGAGGCGCTCGAGGTGTTCGCCGAGTTCTCCCCGGCTGTCGGCTGCACCGTTGCCCAATTCGCCGAGGGTGCCAGACGCGGCCGAATCGTCACCGGCGTCGGCGACGAGTATCCCGGCATCAACGTCTCGATGCCCTTCGTCAACCCGAAGGGGCGGTACCTGCCGAACCAGGACGAACCGCGACTGTTCGAGCAGAACCGGCCCCCGAGCTGCCCCAGCCCCCTCGACCGTTCGGCGGGCGAATACTTCCCGCAGTACCCGGGCGGCTCCCCCAACGACGGCTCGTACCAGGTGCCGTCGAGAAACCCCGGGCAGCAGGACCTTCCGTCACTTCCGGCTCCGCAGCTCTCCCCCGTACCGGCTTCGTACGCGAACTCGGTCACCGAGCAACAGACCTTGGCCGTCGTCTACGGCGGGGCCACTGGAATCGAGCCCGACGCAGTGCCGTCCTGGACCACGACGGTCGGCGCTCCCGCACTCAGAGGAACGCAGGTCACGTTCAGGTAGGACCTACTGATTGAATGGACCGAAGACCCCGTCGACGAGCGCGGCGGGTAACGATTCAGGAGTACACACATGCCAGCCGATACGAACACCGCCGGATTTTCCATCCAGTCCAGCAACGACGGGCGCGCAGCCGTCATCGCGGTCGCCGGTGAACTCGACGTCACCACGGCCCCCGCGCTGTCGTCCGCGATCGAAGCGCAGATTTCCACCACACCGGCTGCCCTGATCGTCGATCTGAGCAAGGTCTCGTTCCTGGCCTCGGCTGCCATGACCGTGCTGGCGTCGACGCAGAAGGATCACGGAGACACCGTTGCCTTCTCGGTCGTCGCCGATGGGCCGACCACCAGCCGTCCGATCAAACTGATGGGTCTCGACCAGGAATTCGCGCTGCACGCCGATCTCGCGTCAGCCCTCGCCGCTCTCGACTGACTCCACTCCCAGCGCCATCACTGCTGCGTCGTCGGCCAAGCCGTCGCCGAAGCTGTTCAGCAGTACCCGTAGGTCCTCGACGATGACTGCAGGCGACGCCGGGGCGTGGGCAGTCGCGAATTCCAACAGCGCGCCCTCGTCGTCGTATCGACCTGTGCCCACCTTGGCCTCGGTGAGGCCGTCGGTGTAGAGCATCAGGGTGTCGCCCGCGCTCAACGTCACGGTGGCAGGCACGAAGCGCGCATGACGCAGAATCCCGACGAGTTGCCCGCCCGTCATGTGGACGTAGTGCGCACTGCCGTCGGCACGCATCACCAGTGGCGGCGGATGACCGCCACTGGCCATGCACACCTCGAATCCATCGGCCGAACGACTGAGCACCCCGAACACCGCCGTGCAGAACTGCGCGTTGTTCTCGCGGAATTCCTGTCGCAGAACCGAATCCAGATTGTGCAGTACAGCGACCGGGTCGTGGTCGTACACCGCGGCAGCGCGCAGGGTGTACCGCGTCAACGACGTCACGGCCGCAGCCGATGCACCCTTGCCACACACGTCGCCGAGAAAGAATCCCCAGCGGTCGTCCGACAGCGGGAACAGATCGTAGAAATCTCCACCCACCTCGTCGCTCGATGCCGCGTGATAGTGCGCGGCAGCGGTCATTCCCGACGGCGGCAGCAGGGCTGGCGGCAGCAGTGACCGCTGCAGTGTCTTGGCCAGCAGCTCCGCTCGCGTCCGGGACTCGAGCAACTCGCGTTCGTAGGTGCGACGGTCCCTGGCGTCGAGCGCGGTGATGCGAATGAGCACCGGCGTGTCCGACTCGTCGGTCTTGACGTTCGCGGTCATGAATACAGGCAGCCGACGTCGATCGGACGTCACGAAATCGAGCGCGATGCCGTCGAGCTGACCGTACATCCGCAGAATCGGACCGAAATGGGTCTCGTAGTGGATGCGCCCACCGGCGGTGAGAAGTTGGGTGAAGTCGGTCCCGATCAGGGCGTCGACCTCGAAGCCGAGCCAGCCCGCCAGCGTCGCGTTCAGCCTCGCGATCCGCATGTCGGGATAGACCGACAGGTAACCGCACGGCGCGTTCTCGTACAGATCCTCGATGTCGAGCTCGTGCATTACGCCGGTCTCACGAAGGCCGCAATCGCCTCGGCGGTCTGTTCGGGTTGGGTGACGTGCGGGCAGTGCCCGCTGGCGTCGAGCGTCTTCAGAGTGCTGCCGGCGATATGTTCGTGCACGTATCTGCCGACCTGAGGCGGAGCCAACGAATCGCGTGCGCAGTCGACGATCATCGTGGGCAGGGTGACCCCGGCCAGATCGGCGCGATTGTCGGACAGAAAGGTGGTGCGCGCGAACACCCGTGCGCACTCGGGGTCGGTTCGGCAGAAGCTCGCGGACCACATGTTCTCGAGATCCGGCCGATCCGGCGCATTGACCACGATCGGCGCCATCGACGCGGACCAGCCCAGATAGTTGCTGTCCAACGACTCGAGCAGCTCGTCGATGTCCTCGCGGCTGAAACCCCCGCGATAGTCACCGTCGTCGATGTAGCGCGGAGACGGCGTCAGGAGAAAGAGCTTGGAGAATCGCTCGGGTGCCGCCTGAACCGCGAGAACGCCCATCATCGACGCCACCGAATGCCCGACGAACGTGACGTCACGGAGGTCGAGTTCCCGGACGATGTCGATGATGTCGTCGGCATAGGCGTCCAGCGGCGCGTACTTGTCGGCATCCCAAGCAGCCGGGTCCGACGCTCCCGATCCGACGTGATCGAACAGCACGACCGAAAAATTCGGGGCCAGGATGTCGGTGACCGAGCGCCACAGCGTCTGGTCGCATCCGAAGCCGTGAGCCAACATCACCACGGGACCGTCGGCAGCCCCCACGACCTTGACGTTGTTCCTGATGCGCGCACTCACCCGCACAGTCTGTCACCTGGCTACGACAGCGGGGAGTGAGACTGCCCCGACCGGGTATGGCCTGTATCTACAGAAACGAGAAATCTCATGCGAGTACTGGTCACCGGTGCAACCGGATACATCGGATCCCGGCTGATCCCGGTCCTTCTCGAGCAGGGCCACGAGGTGCACGCGGCCATGCGCGATCCGAGCAAGAAGTCGCGTTTCGCCTGGGGCGCGCACGTCACCGCGGTGCACTTCGACCTCGACGATCACGAGACCTTCGACACCGCGACCGAGAATGTCGACGCCGTCGTCTACCTTGTGCACTCGATGGACGAGGGCGACTTCGTCGAGAAGGATCGCCACGCCGCGCAGTCCATGGCCGCCGCCGCCGAGCGCAACGGCCTGCGCCGGATCGTCTACCTCTCCGGCCTGATCCCCGACGACGGCACCCCGTTGTCGGATCATCTGCGCTCTCGCCTGCAGGTCGAGGAGGTGTTCCTCGACAGTTCGGTCGACGCCACCGTGCTGCGCGCGGCGATCATCCTGGGTTCCGGATCGACGTCGTTCGAATTGGTGCGTCGCATGACCGAGCGTCTACCGCTGACACCGATTCCGACGTGGATGCGCAGGCAGGTGCAGCCCATCGCCGTCGTCGACGTGGTCGCCATCATCGCCCGCGCCCTCGGCGACACCGCACGCCCAGGAACGTTCGACATCGGCGGAACCGAAACGATGAGCTACCCGGAGCTGCTGCAGGCGTACGGCAGCGTTGCCGGTCTGCGTCGCGCACAGATCCCGGTGCCGCTGTTGCCGACGGGATTGGTGGGGCGCGCCGTCGCCATCATCACCGGCATGCCTCCCGGCACGGTGATCTCGTTGGTCGACAGCCTCACCCACGACATGGTGGTGCGCCGCGGGAACGCGGCAACGGAGGTGTTCGCCGAACCCGGTACCTCGCTGATGAGCGTCGAGGAGGCCCTGGAGCGTTCGATCACCGTGACCGCCGAGGAGGGCACCGATGCCCACGCCGATCCCCAGGCTTCCGCCGACACCGATCCCGAGTGGGCAGGAGGGGTCGTCGACATCGTCGACGGCCAGGTGCGGCAGCGGCCGTCGGGCATCCTCGGAAAGGCTCAGCTCGGGGCTACCCGCTGACCGATATCGGCATAGTGGTGGGCCCACGGCACGGCTCGTTCCAACTGTCCGGCCAGTTGGACGAGCAACGCTTCGCCGCCCAGCGGAGCGGTGAAGTGCGCACCCATCGGGAGTCCGCTCGGCGTCCAGTGCAGCGGAAGCGACAGCGCCGGGCGGCCGGTGACGTTGGCCAGTTGGGTGTACGGAATCCACGAGATGTTGTCGTCGATCATCTGGTCGACGATGCCGGTGTGCCGAAGCAGACCGGCGGTTCTACTGCGCAACAACAAGTCCGACGCCATTTCCAGTGGCTTCGCGAGATCGAATGCACCGATCTTCGGCGGTAGCTCGGCAATCGTCGGGGTCAGCAGCAGATCGTAGGTCTCGAAGTACGTGGCCAGAGCCCGCACGTGCACGTGGCGACCTTCCACCGCCTGGAGGTAGTCGACGCCACTGGCGGATCTTCCCAGCGCCGCCATGATCCGGGTGTCTCGCTCGAAAGAGTCGTCACCGCAACCGGTTCGACGCTTGACCTCGTCCATCTCGTAGGCCAGATAGGTGAACCAGGCCAGCAGGAACTCGCGATTGAGGCTGGCATCGTCGTACGGCGGGGCGTCGAGAAGTTCGACGGTGTGGCCGAGTTCGGTCAGTGTCTTGGCGGCAGACTCCATCGCAGCGACGGCCTGCGGATCCGGACTCGGATTCACCGACGTCGCCGCATACATGCCGATTTTCAAGGCCTTGGGGCCCTGCTCCGTCCGTGACAGGAAGCTCCCGTCCGGCCGGGCGGGCGAGTAACCGGATGTCGCCTCGCCACCGGCCAACACGTCGAGCATCGCGGCGGTGTCGCGTACCGATCTCGACACGACGCCCTGCACTGCCGCTCCGTGCATCGCCTCACCGAACGTCGGTCCCGACGGCACCAGCCCGCGGCCGGGCTTGAGGCCGACGAGCCCGCAGCACGACGACGGAATGCGAATCGAACCGCCACCGTCGCTCGCCCCTGCCACCGGGACGATCCCGGCCGCGACCGCAGCGGCAGATCCGCCCGACGAGCCACCGGGAGTTCTACTGTGGTCCCACGGGTTTCGAGCCGGGCCGAACACGGTCGGCTCGGTGATTCCCTTGGCACCGAACTCTGGGGTGTTGGTCTTGCCGAAGATGACCAGGCCTGCGTCGAGCCAGCGCTGCACCACCGTTGCGTGCTCGGGCATCGGCAGATTCGTCAACGAGCGGGATCCGCTCGCGGTGGGCACCCCGGCATAGTCCTGCGAGAGATCCTTGATCAGAAACGGCACACCGGCGAACGGCCCGTCGAGCGTTCCCGCCAGTTGCTCGTCCGCCTGCTCCGACATGAGGCGAACGATCGAATTGAGCGACGGGTCGATCGATGTGGTCTGCGCAAGAGCACAATCGAGCAACTCGCGCGGCGTCACCTCACCGTTCGCTACCAGTTCCGCCAGGCCGAGGCCGTCGTACTTGCGATACTCGTCGATACGCATGGCGTCAGCCTAGGTCCCGGGACCGTCGCCGGAGTGCCGAACTCGCAGTTGTGCGGGGATTTCGGCCCAATATCGTGCACAACTGCGAGTTCGACGAGGCGGGAGGTTGATTTCACCCCGCGGCGATGTCCGACGGGTGCCCGGCGAGTGGAGTCACGTCGATGCTCATGTACGGAAACAGCGGCAGATTCCACAGAATCTCGTGGAGTCGCTCGTTGTCCCGCACATCGAAAATGCTCAGATTCGAGTACTGGCCCACCAGCCGCCAGATGTTCACCCATTCACCGTCGCGCTGCAACTGCTGCGAGTACGCCTTCTCTCGGGCGAGAGTGTCGGTTCGCACGTCCCCATCGAGATCCTGCGGGAGCGCGACGTCCATCTTCACTGCAAACAGCATGTCGCTCAGGCCTTGTCGAGAACGAAGTCGTAGGTGACTTCCTATCCGCCGTCGACGTCGTGCGGGTCGAGAATGAGCTCGGGCTTGACCGCACTCGCGACGTCGTCGTCGTTGTGGGCGTCACCGGGGAAATAGAGCTGGGTGGTGATCTGCTGATGACCTGCTGCCGCGACCTTGAGGTGCAGGTGCGCGGGACGCCACGGATGCCAACCGGCAGCCGAGATCAGGTTTCCGCACGCTCCGTCGGTCGGAATCTGGTACGGCGCAGGCTTCATCGTGTGAATCCAGAACTGCCCCTGATCATCTGCAGTGACCGTGCCGCGCAGGTTCCACTCCGGGATGCCCGGTGCGAACTGCGAGTAGAAGCCGTCGGCGTCGGCATGCCAGATCTCGATGACTGCATGGGGCAGCGCGGCCCCGTCGACGCCGCGCACCTGCCCCTTGAACAGCAGCGGGGTGCCTTTCTCGCCGTCGCGGGTGGGAAGGATCGCCGCGGAACCGAGTTCGGGTGCATCGGGAACGTAGTAGGGGCCCTCGATGGTGCCCTTGCTGCCCTCGCGGGACTCTCCGGCCACCTCCTCGACGACGTGTTCCACCCATACGTCGAGGAAGAGCGGCCACTCTCCGGTCTGCCCGACGTTGATCAGCCATGCCTTGAGGGCGTTGTACTCGTCGTACGTGACCTTGTGTTCGCGGACGGTGTCGTGGATCGCCGAAATGACCTGGCGAGCAAGCAGACTCACGCGCTCGGGTGGGGTGTCGGCAGCGGCCTGCTTGTCGGAGGTGAAGCGCTGGGTGGCGTTCGCGCCGGACGCGGCGGCGGTGGCCACCTCCGCGGACAGATCTGTCGATGCTGCGTGGTCGATACTCATGGTGAAACTCCTCGTTCTCGGGGCTAGGTGTCGATGCGGTAGGTGGAGAGTTTGTGAGGGTCGATGTCGATGCCGTGACCGGAACCGGCGGGGACGGTGAGTTCTCCGTCGCGGATCTCGAGCGGCTCGGTCACCAGGTCGTCGCTCATGTCGAGGAAGTTCGAAAGTTCCCCGGCTCGACGCGACGTCAGGTCGAAGGCGGCACCGAAGGCAACGGTGCAGGCCGAGCCGAGTTGACCGTCGATCTGGTTGCCCATCACCACATCCAGGCCGAGGCCCTCGCACAGGTGATGGATTCGCGTCGAGTCGGTGAACCCCGTGCGGGCGGTCTTGATGCTCACCGCCGTCGCCGATCCGCCGAGGATCTCGCGAGTCACTTCGGCAGGCGTGGTGGC
>NZ_NOZF01000072.1:0-10285 GCF_002258565.1 Rhodococcus sp. 05-2254-6 | reverse complement strand
CCCGGACCGGTGTGGCACTATGCGAACCATGGCTGACGCACCCACTTCGCTCGTTCGATCGACCACCGCGGCAGGCGCCGAGCTCGCCGTCCTCACCTTCGACCACGGTCCGCTCAACCTGTTCGATCAGGCCATGTTCGACGCGGTTGCCGCGAACGTTGCCGATCTCGTCGCGCGACCTCCGCGGGCGGTGTTGTTGCGCGCCGAGGGCAAGGTGAACTCTGCGGGCGTCGACGTGCACGTCTTCGATGGTCTGTCCGCTGCGCAGGGTGCCGATCTGTGGCGTGGATTGTTCGCACAGATCGCCCATCCGCTCGAGGCGTTGCCCTGCCCGGTGATTTACGCCGCGCACGGTTTGACGCTCACGGCGGCGTTCGAGATCTCGCTGGCGTGCGACATCATTCTCGCCGGTCCCAAGGCCAAGTTTGGTCTGGTCGAGACCGTCGTCGGTCTGACACCGTCGATGGGCGGACCGCAGCGCCTCGCCGAGCGGGCCGGTTCGGGTCGAGCTCGCGAGCTCGTCATGACCGGTGATCTGTACGACGCGCAGACGCTGAAGGAGTGGGGCGTGGTCAATCAGATCCACGACGACGTCGATGCCGCTGCGCTGGCGCTGACACATCGACTGGCCGACGGCCCCACCGTCGCGCATGCGGCCACGAAACAGATTGTGGCAGCGTGGCGTTCGGGCGGCGTGGCCCATGCGGACGAGATCACCTCGGAGGTCTCCGGAGCACTGTTCGAGACCGAGGATCTGCGGGGTGCGGTGAAGAGCTTCCTCGAGGTCGGCCCGGGGAATGCGACGTACACGGGCCGTTGATCGTGCGTATTGCCGCGGTTGGAAGGTCGGCTGGTCCGTCACCGCCAGCCGTCGATCGCGACTTCTAGTGGTCGTCTTCGTCGAGGAGCGCGGTCATCTCGCGGGCCAGGGTCGCAAATGCGCGCTTGCCCTCCGCGGTATCGCTTCCGGGTACCTCGAAGGCAGTGGTGATGATCGAGCTGAGGACGGCGAACGTCTCCGCGAGAGTTGGCGAGTCGTCGGTATGAAGTACGGGCTCCGCCAGCAGGGGTCCCACCATGAGCAAGCTCAAGGTGTGGCTCAGCGTTTCGGGGGCGGTGTCGTGACGGATGAGCCCGGCTCGTTGCAGTCGGCCGACGAACTCGGCTCCGAGCAGCACTCGCGGCCGGTATCGCTGGGGACCATGTTCGCTCAGCAGTCCGGCCAGTACCCGTTCCTGCTGGGTGTAAAGTGCGCAAAGAAATTCGCACCGTAAAAAAACTTCGATGCAATGGTGGTAGATCCGCGAGAGTCGACCGCCCTCAGGGTCGGCGATTATCTGCTCGGCCGCTTGGGCAAGATAGCGTCGAATTTCGCGACGTACCAGTGCTTCGAAGAGTTCCTTCTTGTCTCGGAACTCCAGGTAGAAGGCACCTTTGGATACACCTGCAGAGCGAGTGATGTCCTCGATGCTTGTCTTGCGAAATCCGTGCCGGGTGAACAATTCGGCTGCAGCCTCGTACAGCTGGACCCGTCGCTCGGTCATGCGCGGCAAACCGGGTAATGGTCGGTCAGGAAGTCGAGTAGGACCCGGTTGAAATACTGGGGATTGTCCTGGTTCGCGTTGTGGGAGGCCTGCGGGATCACCTCATATCGACAGTGTGGGTCTCGTGCCGCCCAAGCGGGTGCGGTTCGGGCAATGTTCCCGGTGCGATCATGCTTTCCGTGCGTCAACAGGAGCGGTACTTCGATTCGGTAACCGGGCTTCGGTCGCATCGATTCCGCCACTCCTCGCCAGATGTGGAGGAAGTCTTTCTTGGACATCGCGCCGATTGCCTTCTCGGCGTATGTGCGGACATTGTCGTGCAGTGCGGTCGACAGTGCGACGGTTCGCTTGAGGTGCGCCCAGGGCCAGGGGACGAACCACCACGGTGACGATCGCAGTGCCCACCGCTCCCACCACGCCATCGGTATCGTGATGCAAGTCGATCCGATGATTACCATTGCCGTCACCCTGTCGGGCTCGCGAAGCAGCATCTCCTGGGATATGTATCCCCCCAGCGACTGCCCGCCGACGCAGATCGGACCTACGACCCCAAGTTGGTCCACGATGGCGACCAGGTCGTCGGTCATGTCGGAAACGTCGATCGGAACTCGGCCGATGGGCTGCGACCGGCCGTGTCCGCGGATGTCCCAGGTCAGAACTCGATATCCGGCGGTCACGAGCGTTCCGAGTTGCTCATCGAACATCCGATGATCCATCGACGCACCGTGGCTCAGCGCGATCAGCGGTCCATCCGGCGGTCCGCTCAGCCATACATGAATCTGCGAACCGGCCCTGGAGACCACATGTCGTGTCTGCTCAACTCGTGCTTCTTCGTCCCTCATGAATACAGTTTGACCAAAATCGGCATTTTGGTCAAACGTTGATCGGCCGGGTAAGGCGTCGTCGTTTCCGGGCGACGGATCGAGGTATCGACCTTGTGGTGCCCGTAGCATCGGGTGAGTGAGTACTGATCAGCTGGCCGAACTGCACCTGCACATCGAAGGGGCGCTCGAACCTCCGCTGATATTCGATCTTGCCGAGCGCAACGGATTGTCGCTGCCGTACAACGACATCGATGAACTGCGGGCGAAATACGAGTTCAGCGACCTGCAGTCGTTCCTGGATCTGTACTACGCGAACATGGCCGTGCTGCGCACTGCCGAGGATTTCGCCGATCTCGCCCGGGCCTACTTCCGCCGCACCGCGCAGGCCGGGGTGACGCACGCGGAGATCTTCTTCGATCCGCAGGCGCACACCGAGCGCGGTGTCCCGCTCGCGGCCGTCGTCGAGGGATTGGCCGACGCATGTGCGTCCAGCGAGCGCGAATTCGGTGTCACCAGTGGGTTGATCGCGTCGATCCTGCGGGACAAGCCGGTGCTGCATGCCAATCAACTGTTGGACGATCTGTTGGCCATGCAGGCCCCGATCATCGGTCTCGGCCTCGATTCCGCAGAGGTGGGCTACCCGCCATCGCTCTTCGTCGACGTGTTCGCCAAGGCCCGCGCCGAGGGTCTGCACGTCGTCGCCCATGCCGGTGAGGAAGGTCCACCCGACTACATCTGGCAGGCACTGGATCTGCTGAAGGTCGAGCGCATCGACCACGGGGTGCGGTGCCTCGAAGACGAGGCGCTGGTGAATCGTCTTGTCGAGGAACAGATTCCGCTCACGGTATGCCCACTGTCCAACGTCCGGCTCAAGGTGATCGACACTGTCGAGCAGCTGCCGCTGCGACAGATGCTCGAGCGGGGCCTGTCGGTGTCGATCAACTCGGACGATCCCGCCTACTTCGGCGGCTACGTCGACGACAATTTCGCTGCCCTCGAAGCAGGTATGGGGTTGACCTTGCAGGAGCGAAACGTGTTGGCCGAGAACTCGATCCGCGCGAGCTTCGTGACTGTCTAGATCAGCTCGCCGTCACCGAGATCCTGGGGTAGCCGGTGGCACCGTCGGGAACGGTGTCTGCGGTTCTGTTGGTCTGCAGTTCTCCCGCGGAGTTGGTGGCGCGGGCGCGGATCGAATGCGGCCCCGCGGGTAGGTCGAGCTCGACCGTCCATTGCCGCCAGGTGTCCTTGGAGTACTCCTCCGACAGCGTGGCCGGCACCCAGTTGCCCTCGTCCACTTGCACTTCCACGCCGTCGATTCCGGTGTGCTGGTCCCACGCCACTCCGGCGATCACCGTCTGTCCGGCCGGCACGGAACTGCCCGATTGCGGGGTGTCGATCCGCGAGGCCGTCTTGATCGGTCCGCGTTCGCCCCAACCTCGGTCGGTCCAGTATGCCGTCGCGCGGTCGAAGCGGGTGATCTCGATGTCGGTGACCCACTTGGTCGCCGAGACGTATCCGTACAGACCGGGGACGACGAGCCGGGCGGGGTAGCCGTGCTCGACGGGCAGCGGTGCACCGTTCATCCCGACGGCCAGGAGGGCGTCGCGGCCGTCGAGCAGAACCTCGAGGGGAGTGCCCGCGGTGAAGGCGTCGCTGCTCGACGACAGGGCCATGTCGGCGTCGGGGGAGATGCCTGCCTCTTCGAGAATGTCCTTGAGCGGGTAGCCGATCCACGTCGCATTGCCCACGAGGTCGCCGCCGACGATATTGGACACGCAGGTCAACGTGACCGTCTTCTCCACTGCCTGGCGCTCGGCGAGGTCGGCGAACGTCAGCTCGATCTCGCGGTCCACCATGCCGTGGATGCGCAGCGACCAGTCCTCGGACGCCACGCGCGGCACGACCAACGCGGTGTCGATGCGGTAGAAGTCGTCGTTCGGGGTGATGTACGACGCGAGGCCGTCGATCTGCAGGTCAGCCCCGGCCGGTATCGGGGGTTGCGGCGTCGGCGTGGGCAGCATGAAGCCGAGTCGATCGGCGGTGACGGCGCGGGCGGAGGTGAGCATCCGTCCGGCTGTTCCGGCGACGACGCCGAGTACCGCGGCACCGGCGGCGAGAGTGAGGAAGCTGCGTCGGTTCATTCCCTCGGTCGCAGGCGCGGCGGCACCGATGAGGGCGTGCAGCACGACGATGCCGACGATGACGCCGCCGATGGTCGGGACTGCGTAGAGGGCCGTCGCGTCGGGTCGGGTCACTGCCGCGAGTACGCCCACGACGCCCAGTGCGGCGAACACCACGGCACCGATCGGCTTGCGGGGGATGCCTGCCGCCGCGGCGATCGCTCCGATCACCACTGCCATGCCGATGAACAGTGCGAGCTTGTCGGAGGTACCGAACGTGTCGATGGCCCATTCACGGATCGGGGCCGGACTGTTGTCGACGGCCGAGGAGCCGACGGCGGTCAGCGGTGACGAGTTGGGTCCGATGGGGACGGCGATCAATTCACCGACGCCGAGGACGACTCCGGCGGCGACGATGCCGGACAGCGCGCGTTTTCCTGTGCTCACTCGTTCCAATGTAAGCGTGCGGGGAGTGGCTGCGTGCACGGGACACTCCACTCGACCCGTTGGCCTGGGGAAACCCACTCGACGGTCGCAGGAGTGGAGCAAAAATTGCGCGCAGCGCTACACCGGTCGGCCGCTCAGGACAGCAGACGCTCGAGATAGTCGCTGCCGAACAGCTTCATCGGGTCCATCGCATCCCGAACACGCAGGAAGTCGTCGAAGTGTTCGCAGGTATCGCGCAGCTCGTCGCCGTCGAGGGAATGCAGTTTGCCCCAGTGTGGCCTGCCGCCGACGCTGCGGCAGATGGCCTCGACGGCGTCGAAGTACTCGCGGTGATCTCGCCGGTGGTACTGGTGCACGGCGATGTAGGCCGTCGGGCGTCCGTACGCGGTGGAGAGCCAGATGTCGTCGGCCGCGGCGAACCGCACTTCGACAGGGAACGCGATGGACACGGCAGACCGTTCGAGCCAGCGATCCACCTCGCGCAGCACCCCGCCGATCTCGGCTACAGGCACGGCATATTCCATCTCGACGAACTTGACGGTCCGCGACGACGCGAACACCCGGTACGAACGATCGGTGTACTCACGCGCCGACAGCGCCCGGGCCGAGACCGAGTTGAGGCGCGGAATCAGGGCAGGCACCCGCGTCACCACGCGGTTGAGGCTCTCGAAGACGGTGTTGGACAGCAATTCGTCGTCGAGATACGAGCGCACCTTTCCCAGCGGACGCAGCGCAGCGTCGCCGGGTAGGCGGGTGTTGCGTTTGGTCAGCACCCGGTCGGTGTGCGGAAACCAGTAGAACTCGAAATGGTCGACGCCTGCCACGATCGCATCGAGATCGGCGAGCGTCGCCCGGAGCGTCGACGGCTCCTCGACGGCCCGGAGGGCGAAGGCCGGAACGCATTCGAGCGTGACTCGGGTGATGACACCGAGCGCACCGAGCCCGACGCGGGCCGCGTGGAACAGTTCCGTGTTCTCCTCGCGAGAGCACCGAACGAGCCGGCCGTCCGAGGTCATCAGCTCCAGTGCGTACACCTGGGTAGCGATGCCGCCGAAGCGGGCTCCGGTTCCGTGAGTGCCCGTGGAGATGGCTCCGGCAATCGATTGTTCGTCGATGTCGCCGAGGTTGGTCATGGCCAGGCCGAGGTCCCACAACCGCGCGGTCAGATCGCCCAGCCGGGTGCCTGCGAGCACCGTCACCCGGGCGGAACCGTCGTCCTCGCGCACCACCGATTCGATCCCGCGCAGCGAATCCAGGCTGATCTGAACGCCGTCGGTGACCGCGATCGGAGTGAACGAGTGGCCCGCTCCGACGCACCGCACCGTCCGAGATCGTTCGACGGCATCCCGCAGAATCGCACGCAACTCGTCCACCGATGAAGGCTCGGCTCGATGCACCGGATACGCATGCTGGTTGCCCGCCCAGTTCTGCCACGACCGCTCGATCATCGAATCACTATCGCACTGCTCGAACCGAAGGTCGTTCCGCAGGCTCCACTGCTGCAACCTCCAGGTCATTCCGCAGGCTCCACTGCTGAAACCTCCAGGTCATTCCGCAGGCTCCACTGCTGCAACCTCCAGGTCATTCCGCAGGCTCCACTCCCGTGGGTCAATCGGAGGCACAGAACTCGTCTGCGCCCTAGGATCGGGTGATGCAATCGAGGCTGCCCGCTGATGTGCGGCGCGCACAACTGGTGCAGTCTGCGATCGATGTCGCGGAGCGGGTCGGCATCGAGTCTCTGACCGTGCGCGCTCTCTCGGAGCACGCCGACGTCACCAAGGGCATCGTGCAGTACCACTTCGAGACCAAGCAGGATCTGGTGATCGCGATGGGGGAGCACCTCATCGTCGACGTCACCGAGATTCTGCATGCCGCGTTGGACAGCGCGGTGGGCACGCGCGAACTCCCGGGTGTCCGTGGTCTGCGCGAGCTGGTGCACGGCGGTCTGAGCGCGGTGTGGTTGCTGATCGAGAAGTCACCGGGTCGGCAGTTGCTCGCGTACGAGATCAAGACCTACTTGCTGCGCCATCGTGCGCTCGGGTCCGCCACGGCCGCCGAGATCGCCAGTGGGCAGTACCGAATCCGGGACTCCGAGGCCCGGTTGTTCTTCGAGAAGTGTTCCGCCCACACCGGGACGCGATGGCTGGAGCCGGTGGCGTCGATCGCGCGTTTCGGGATGGCCACCCTCGACGGCCTCGTGCTGCGATGGTTGGTCGACGGCGACGATCTCGAGGTGCTGGCGCAGATCGACGACCTGTCGGGTCTGATAGCGGCCAAGGCTCAGGACCGCTGAATGCTCGCCGGGACTTCTCGGCTGTGGAGTGTTTGACTGTTCGGACCTGGCAACGACAAAGGAATGAGCCGCATGAGTTCGATCGCCGGTGTCGCAACCACCGACACGACACCACTGTCCCGTATCGCCGCTGCCACCGAAGGGCTCGAATCGCCATTGGCTGCAGTCGATCTGGCGGCCCTCGATGCCAATGCTGCGGCGCTGCGAGCACGGGCGGACGGAGTGCCGATCAGGATCGCGAGCAAGTCGGTTCGGTCCCGGGCGGTTTTGGAGCGGGTGCTCGCGGCCGACGGCGTGAGCGGGGTCATGGCGTACTCCCTGCGTGAGGCGATCTGGTTGGCACGCCACGGCGTCGAGGACATCCTGATGGGGTACCCGACGGTCGACCGCACCGCCCTCGCCGAGGTCGTCAACGATCGTGTTCTGTCGGGGCGCATCACGCTGATGGTCGACGACGTCGCACAGCTGGACATCGTGCGCGACGCCACCGCCAGTGATCTTCTCAAGCCCCGTATCTGTCTCGACGTCGATGCCTCGCTGCGGATCGGGCCGCTGCACATCGGTGTCAGACGTTCGCCACTGCGCGAACCCGAGCAGGTCGCCGCCTTCGCGCGGGCGGCGCATGCGCGGGGGTTTCGGGTGGTCGGGCTGATGTTCTACGAGGCGCAGATCGCCGGTGTGCCCGACGCCAATCTCGCGGTGGAATGGATGAAGTCGCTGTCGTCTCGTGAGATCTCCACGCGCAGAACGGCGGTGGTCGAGGCCGTGACCGCGGCAGTCGGCCGGATCGAGATCGTCAACAGCGGCGGTACCGGGTCGATCGAGTTCTCGGCGGCCGATCCCGTCGTCACCGAGGTGACCGCGGGATCGGGTCTGTTCGCGCCGACGCTCTTCGATCGGTATCGCGCGTTCTCGGCCGAGCCCTCGCTGTTCTTCGCGTTGCCCGCGGTGCGCAAGCCGACGCCACAGATCGCGACGCTGTTCGGCGGTGGCTACATCGCGTCGGGCCCGGCGTCGACGTCGAGGTCCCCGCGGCCGATCGCGTGGTCGAGAAAGGCCAGGGGCGTGGTGACGTCCGGTTTGAAGTTGCTGCGCAACGAAGGCGCGGGCGAGGTGCAGACTCCGGTGAGCGGAGCGGGAGAGATCAGGATCGGTGATCGCGTCTGGTTCCGGCATGCCAAGGCCGGCGAGCTGTGCGAGCGATTCGACACCCTGCATCTGGTACACGCCGACGGGTCCGTCGAGGCGGTCCCCACCTATCGTGGTGAGGGCATGGCGTTCGGCTGAATTCCGTTCTCGCACAGGCTCATGAAAGTGCCGAGGGTGACCAGTCCGGCCGGGGTCGACGGCAGGTACCGGGTCAGTGCCCGCGACCGGACCAGTATCGCGGCCCACTGGCCTCGCGAGACGGCGACGTTGAGTCTGTTGCGGGACAACAGGAATCCCATGCCTCGTGGCACGTCTTCGATTGCCGACGCGGCCATCGAGATCAACACCACCGGTGCCTGTCGTCCTTGGAACTTGTCGACGGTGCCCACCGAGACCTCGTCGAGTCCGGCGGCCGCGAGTCTTTCGACGATGACGGCCACCTGCGCGTTGTAGGCGGCGACGACCAGGAAGTCGCCCTGGTCCATCGGCCGCGCACCCTCGAAGGATTGCGGGTCGCTCCACAGTCGGCCCAGCAGCTTCTGCACGTGAGTGACGATCTCGTCGGCTTCCTCCACCGAGTCGGTGGAGTTGCCGTGGTGGTCGAGGTAGACGACGTGCAGGCCGGGTTCGAGCGACTCCAGTGAACGTGCTTGTGTCACAGCACGGTTGGACTCGAGCTTGCCCTCGTAGGACAGTGCTGAGACCGGCGCGCACAGATCGGGATGCATCCGCCACGTCGTGGCCAGGAAGTACCCGCGGTCGGCGGGCAGGGTCGGGTGACCGTTGGTGATCCAACCCAGAGCCGACTCGTCCACGGGTTCGGGGTGGGTGCCCTGGCTGACCTGCGGCAACTGTGCCGGGTCGCCGAGCAGCAGCAGGTTGCGTGCGGACACCGAGACGGCGATGGTGTTGGCGAGCGAGAATTGTCCGGCTTCGTCGATGACCAGCAGATCGAGCGACTCGGGCGGAATGCGGCCGGGGTTGGAGAAGTCCCAGGCGGTACCGCCGATGACGCAGCCGTCCTCGGCCTCGGTGACGAAGCGGGAGTACTCCGCCGGGTCGACGACGGTGTGGGCGGTCGGGGCTTTCTTACCCACCCGACCCGGGTCGACTCCGGCCTGAACAATCGTGTCCAGCAGATTGTTCACCACGTGATGCGACTGGCCCACCACCCCGACCCGCCAGTGATGGACATCGACCAACTCGGCGATGACCCGCGCAGCGGTGTACGTCTTCCCCGTCCCGGGTGGTCCCTGTACGGCAACGTACGACCGGTCCAGATCGAGCAGTGCCGCCGTGGCGGCCGCCGCGTAGTCGCCGGCGTGCACCTCGGGAAGTCCGGTGCCGGAACGGGTTCGGGGTGGCGACAGCGTCAGCAGATCGGCGACGGCCGCGCGTGGAAGGTCCGGCAGTGCGGCGTGGACCTCGGCGGCGACGGCAACGATCGCCTGCTCCAGATACTTGGTGGCCGGGGGCGGTTCGGGTGCGGTGGCGACGGGGAAGTCGGGGTACTCGTCCACTCCTTTGCGTAGGTTCTCCTGCACCACCACCATGTCGAGGGTGCCCTCGTAGCCCGCCTCCACGATCTCGACCGTCGTGGTCGCGCGATGGGTCGGCTGCTGTTTCGGTAATCCCTCCGGGGCCGGGTTTTCGTAGAGCAGCTTGACCTTCGAGCTCGACAGGACGCCGCTGCTCAGGTGTCCCAACAGCTTGAGCTGTCGTCGCAGGACCCGTTGCTTCGGTGCAGTTTTCATCCAGTCGTGCACCAGCTCGGCGCGCTCGACCTTCAGCACGTCGGCCGCGTCGGCCCACTCGTCGAGCGGGTGGGTGAGGCGATCGAAGTGCGCCCACCAGAACGGCTTTCGCTCGCGTCGGTGGTAGCCGATGGAACCGGAGAACAATGCGACG
>NZ_NOZF01000037.1:0-10404 GCF_002258565.1 Rhodococcus sp. 05-2254-6 | reverse complement strand
CCGATGCCGACGATAAGCCCGACGGCGATCCACATACAGGTCAGCGAGCTTCCTCCGTTGGAGAGGAACGGGACGACCATCCCCGTGACAGGCACCTTGTTGATGGTGGCGAGCGTGACGTACAGGGCTTGCACGGACACCATGGCTGCCAGGCCGGTCGAGATCAGGCGTGGCCCTGCGCTGGTGGCACGGATTGCCGACAGCCAGCAGGCGGTGACCAAGGCACCGAATAGGCAACAGATTGCTATGACCACTATCGCTCCCCGTTCCTCTCCGATGCCGGCGAGGACGAAGTCGTTCTCTACGTTGGCGACGTCGAGCGGGGATCCGTTGTTGAAGCCGGTGCCGAGCCAGCCTCCGGTCGCGAACGACCGAAGTGCCGCGCCTGTGTTCTGAAGCTGTCCGTCGGACGTGATGGGGTTCAACATCTGGTCGATGCGGGCGCGGAGCTTTCCCACACCGAAAAAGGTTGCGACGACGAGGACTGTACCGACGGCCGTAAATCCGATCCAGACGCGCGGTGGCGGGCCGCACACGATCAGCATGACTGCTACTGCACCGGTGAGCACGAGTACCGGACCGAGGTCGGATGCGTAGCCACCGAGGGCCGCGGCGAAGGCGACCGGCCAGCAGGCTAGCAACGCGGGCGTAACCCTTCCCGCTCGCAGCGCTGGTCCTGCGGCATACAGCATCGATCCCAATCCGATGATGATCAGGATTCTGGCCAGATCGCCCGTCTGTCCGACGAAGGGCCCGACAGATATCCAACCAGGGGCACCGTTGACTAGTACGCCGATCCCGGGCATGAGGGGAAGCGTCAGTGCGACACAACCTGCGACCGCTACGCCTGTCCCCGTGATCGAGCGAGCGGTGGTGTTCCACGTACTGCCGATCCACGCAGCGACGAGGAACGCGGCCACCCCGACCAAGGCCCACCGCGCCTGGTCGACGCCGCTACCCGGATAGAGCCTCTCCGCCGTCACGGCACCGAGGCACGTGAGGGTCCAGGCGGCGACTGGGATCACGAGGGAGGCGGATGCGCCCACAACGCGCCGAACGAACGCACACAACACGATCGGAACCACCGCTGCCGCCGCGACGTAGAGCAACGAATGCTGCACGGACCAACCCAGCTGGGCTGCTGCAGTCAGCACCAGCGCGGGAGGTCCCCCAAGAGCCGCGAGGTCGCTGGAACTCTGCCCGCCGCTGAAACCGGGTGCGCCGCCACCTGCTGGTCGAGTCGCCACCGCTTCCGTGTGTACCCGCAGGAGGGCGAGAACTGTGAGCGCCAGTACGGACAGCGTCGCGAGCATGTCGGCGATCATCTCGACGCCCCCGAGGCACTTCGTTTCACCAGACGTATCCGGTCGTGCTTTCCCAGTCGGATCACGCACTCGGACGTCGCCGCCCTCGGTTCGCGGGGGGCCACCCGGCTGTTGTCGAGCCAGGTGCCGTTGGTGCTGTCGAGATCTTCGACTTCGACCACCTGAGCGGCGGGATGCCAGCGCAGGGCAGCGTGTGCCCGTGAGACGGTCCGCGAGGAAACGACAATGTCGGATGTGGAGGATGCGCCGACCACGTAGCGCCGACCCTTGCGAAGAGCGACGCGTCGACCGTCGGGCAGATCGGCGAACCACAGCTCGGAGGCGTCACCCGGCGCGACATCGGTGATGTCGTCCTCGCCGCGCGGTCGGCGAGGGACGTCGCCGACTTGGTCGGTCGGAGAGTCGTCGCCGTCGGGATAGCGAAGTACTACCTCGACATCTCGTCGGCCGAGAGCCGGGTTTGCGCGGAGGGAGAACGCAACGCCGGAGTAGTTCCACGATTCTGCTTCAGCACGGGCGGCGAGATCTTCTCCCAGTTCACGGGAGAACTGCACCCAGATCGGCACGACGCGTTCATACATCTCCGGAGCGAGTTCGAGGAGCACGCCTACCGGCATGAACTTCGTTCGAGCGGTGCCGATCGCACCGCTCACGATCTTGTCCAGAACCCGGACACTAACGTTTTCGGGGGTGGGTAGAGGAACCCGAAGACGCTCCTGCACCGTCTTGGAGACGGCGCGAGGAGCGTTCCCCGCGAAAGTGCCCTGTGCGCGTTGGGTCCGAACCACTTTCGCAATGACAGCGGCTGTAGCGACCAGTGCTGCGATGATGATCAGAGCAGTCATGCTTTCCTCCTCGGTCGAGGAAAGCATGACGCGCTACGGCCTTCACGAACAGAACCGATGGATTCTGTAGTTCACGCGCGCTGGATTCGGCCCACGATCACTGTGATGTTGTCGGTCGCACCGGTTTTGGCAATCTCAACGAGGCGTTCTGCGATGTGAATCGTGGAGCGTTGTCGCGCCTCCACCAACGTTGATTCGATGTCATTCTCGTGCAGTGAGCCTTTCCACAGACCGTCCGTGGCGACGAGCACGATGTCGCCTGGTTCTGCCTCGTGGGCCCACACATCGGGCGTGACCGACCGCGCACCACCGATACTGCGTGTGAGCGTGTTGCCGGTCGAATGGTCTGCCGTCAATCTTCTCAGTCGCCGACCTCGCGCAGGAAGAATGTAGACGCGGCTGTCACCGACATGGGCGCCGTACAGATAGCCGGTTTCATCCAAGTGAACGATATCCAGAGTCGTTGCTCTTCCTCGATCCGCGGGGTCGTCGTCCTGGCGCGCGCGGACGTCGGTGTTCGCACGCGTAACCGCCGACGCCAGACTCATGCCGTCTTCCTCGATCGCATCGCGGACTGCCCGCAGCGCAGCGCGAGATGCTTGACCGCCGGCAGACCGCCCGCCGACCCCATCGGCTATACCCAGCAAAGACCCGCTGAGGATCGCCCAGTCCTGATTTTCTTTGCGCGGGCCGGCGTCCGTCGCGCTGTCGGCGTCGAAGAAGAGTGCGCCACCGCCGCCGCCGGGAAACGACAGTATTCGACCTACTGTCGATTCCTCGGTATCGATCCGGTCCGTCGATCGGCCGAACAACCGGTCAAGGGCTCCGCCTCGGGTGCTCGTACTCGTACTGGGCTCGCCACGATCGATTACGCGAGACGCAGGGGGCACACCGATATCGGTCATTTCGCTTTGCACAGAGTCGGTTTCACCGCCGAGTGGAACGTGACGGGTGACGGTCAGGCTGTCCGGGTTGACCGTTGCACGAGGCGCACTGAAATCGTCCGGACTCGCTTGCCGTAGCACCCGGTCGGGACCGAACGGTTGCGGTGCCGGTGTTCGCTCCGGACGGCGTTCATCGTGGAAGTCGAACAGGTTGCGAGACATGTCATTCCGATCGTCGCGGCGGGGGGAGGCGGCCTGTGATTGCGCCACAGGATCGAAGGGATCGTGTTCTGTCTGTTCCTCGCGATCGGTCCATGAAGCACCGGCCTGGGACCCAAGCCCTTGCCCACGTTCGCGGCGATACTTCAGGTCTGAAATGCCAATACCAGCAAACCGCCACACCATCAGTGGGACAACACTTCCCACGAGAAAGACTGCCAGTGCGGCGTTGTCACGGACGAAGTCGATTCTCCCCACACCGAAGACCAGCACAGCGACGAAAACGATCCACAACGCAGCGCAGGCTATCCGGGTACGCAGTGCCTCGCGGATCCCGATCTTCGCGGGCGGAACTGGCGAAGAGTTGGGGACCATCGCACGTGCCTCTCTCAGTGGTAGATGCTTGTTCATCGTATGCCCCTGACCGTCGAGCCGAGGCGTGCCAGAGCGTCCGACATCACGGCTTCGTCACCGCGGTTCTCGAGCAGCGCACCGGGGTCGGACAGGCTCTCACCCTCGGCCAACGTCAGAGCAGTGCGATCAACTCGATCGAGTGGGTTGTTCGATAGCCATCGTTCGACGAGATCAGCAAGCGGCGTAGGCACACCGGGGGTGATGACGTCCAGCCGGGGCGCGTCAGGCCTGGTCTTTTCCAGCCACCGTCGGTACTCGTCCGATCGGCGGTCGACTTTGCCGTTGTCGAGCAGGGGCATGTCGACCCAACGGGACTCGGCGAAGTCACGCGGGTACGCCCCCGAGATGAGCCGATAGACCATTGCGCCCACTGACCACAGGTCGCACAGTGCCGTTTGATGGCCGAGTCCGCGCCCCGGGAGGATCTGTTCGATCGCGGCGTAGTTGTACGTGCCGGTGAAGGTGGAGTCCATGTCGGTGAACCCTGCTTGATCGAATGCGCGGGTCGCTCCGGCGATACCGAAGTCGGTGAGCACAGCGTGAGGTTCTCCATTGATCAAGTCGACAAGGACGTTGGCAGGCTTGATGTCGAGGTGCAGGAAGCCGGCGCGGTGCGTCACGAGCAGAGCTTCCAGCGTCTGGTGGATCAACTCCAGCAGTGGAAGTATCGGCACCTCGTTACCCCATCGGTCCTCCACGTACTTCTTCATATCGCCTAGCGGGTAGTGCCTCATGACGATGAACGGTCTCTCGGAATCGTCGTCTAGCTGCACGTCTTGTCCACTGACTATGTCGACGACATGGTGCCGACCCAACGGAATGAGCCGAGCGAGAACGTCGCGTTCGAGCCCTTTTAACGCTGGCTGCTTGGCCGGCGCAAACGCAGGATCGATTTTCCCGATCTTGGCTACGAAGTATTCCTCCCGAGTCGTTTGGTCTTCGTCCTCACGATCTTTTCTGGTGCACAGCCAGAGGTCGTACCACCGTGTTCGAGCGTCCGGGAGTGGTTCCACGAGCTGGAATTTGTCCCCGTCAGTCGTTCGGAGGACGTATCCGGGTCCGACACCGTTCGTCGGTTCGGAGTCCGGGTCGACGAGTGTCTCCGGCTCATCGAGAACATCGTCACGGGCGTTGGTCGGGGATTGCCAGCGCCCCCGAATGTCGTCGGCTTGTTTCTCGAAGACGTCGGTGAAGAACGCGCGGCGTTGATCGGCCGCGGGCTTCTTCCATCCCCTCTGCTTTTCCAGGAAGTGTGGAACAGCGTGCACAGAGTCGTTGATCTTCTCGGCCAGTTCGTTGTTCGCGTCGATGCTGTCCTTGCGGACCCGCGCGTCATGACCGGTGGTGCCGCCGACGAACTTCGCGGTCAACGGCACCAGATCGATGCTGGCGAGCACGATGAACAACAGGATGCGTACTGCCCAGATAGTGGTTCCGTGTTCTCCGGAGGCAAGTGAGGACAGCGCGACGATCCGACGCAGTAGCCCGTTCTGGCTGGTGTCAGCCTCGCTGGGTACCGGTACAGCGTTGACCTGTTCGCTGACCAGAATCTGTGCTTGGCATGTATCGATGGCCTGCTGTGTCAGGTCAGTGCTCGTCGGTCCTTGGCCGCACGCTTGCAACTGGTCGGCGGTGAAGCCTGATGGTTTGAGTATCACCGTGTAGTCCTGGCGCGCAGCGACTGCTCGCTGAAGCGCTTCGTTCGCTCTCGCGACTGCAGCGGAGGCCTCTTGTCCTTCTGCGCCGAGCCCCGGGATGCCGGTTCCCGTCTCGCAGTCCGGTGCCGGGTTTGATTCGCACTTGAGCACGCGATTCGCGTCCTCGACCTGTTTCGTCGCGGCATCGACCGAGGCCGTGAGACGGTCGACGGCTGTGTTCGGGTACTCGATTTGCTCTTTGTACCTCTGCTCTGCCGATGCCTTGGCATCGAGCCGAGCCTGGTTGTACTCGTTCTGCTGCCGGACTGCTGCAGCATTGTTGTCTCGATCGACCTGCGCTGAGATCTCGTCGTCGAAAAGCGTCAGCTCAACGCCCTCGGCCATCAAGATCGCGATGCCCGCGGCGAGGAGAAAGCGCACGAAGAACAGGCTGAATTTGCTCCGCCACCGCGACGAGGTGAGCGGCCGGGAAACGATCAGGCGGTCGACGTTGAACACGACGATCGTCCACACCACTCCGATGGCAATCACCAGCGCCAGCGGCAGATTCGAGTAGCCAGTGGTAGCGAGCAGCACTGCGGAAATGCCCGAGATGATCGAGGTCACGATCACCGACATCCCCAGGCTGCAGTACCAGTTGAGCTCCGCTTTTTCCTTGATGTGCATCCAGTTGGCACCGCAGCAACCGAGTAGAAAGCGTGCGATGGGGCCGGGTCGAGTGATCGTGTCCGGTCGGGTGGGGGTTGTCATGGCCGTGGCCTTTCCGAATGCTGCTGAACGCCGACGGGATCGGCATCACGATGGTCGCAGGTGTTGAAGTAACTAGAAGTCATCCGCGTCGGCCGCTCTGCACGAGAAACAACAGAGGTAGGAGATCCACGCTGACCAGAACGAAGAACAGCCCGACCACGACGAGCCAGACCGGGCCCGCGTTCTCGGAGTTCCACAGCAAGGAACCGAATGCCTCGAGGTGCGGGAGAAGCCCGTTGCTCGAGCGCGCGGGTGGGTGCTCCGGGGCGAGTTGGTCGACGCTCGATTCGACCAGCAGCATGCCCTGACAGCGGTCGGAATCGTAGGGCGTCAACTCGGTCGTCTGTTTCGAGTATCCGCACGTTGCAAGTTGGACTGCGTCGAAGGGGGCAGGCACCGGAAAGACGGTGTACTCGGCAAGCCGCTGCTGGGCCGAAGTGCGCTCAGTGGTGACAGCATCCAGCTCTTCATTGGCCGCCACCGACCGAGGGCCTATTCCTACTTCGCCTGTGCCGGAAAAACAATCGGGTGAAGACGTCATCTCGCACATCACCATTTGCCAGGCCCCGGCTTCGCGCATTTCAAGACCGGAGACTGCGTCCTGCAGGCTGTCTCGCATCTGCGCAGGCTGCGACAGTTGCTCGGCGTACATCCTCGACGCGACATCACGGTTGGCTTCTCGGCTGCGGTACCACTCGTTCAAGTCGTCTTGTTGATGCATCGCCACGTTCACCGCGACCTGAGAGCGAACCTCTTGCCCGAAGATCGCCATCCCGAACACCCAGGAACCCGTCCCGGCAGTGAGCACGCTCACGGACGCCATGACGGCCACACTGACGAGATGCGATCCGGTTCGTCGCGACCGCGCGAACACGGTGGACGCCACGGTCGCCACCACGAGGCGGCGATACGAAAAGTAGAGGGCGGCAACAACGACGCTGACGATCGATGCCCACACAGGACCCATGTCGGCAAGCCCCGCAATGATCGTCGCGCTCAGCGCGACGATCATTGTCGAGAACAAACCAGCTACTCCGACGCTCTGCAGCAGAGTCCATGTACCAACGGGCGCAGTACGTACGTACGTCGGGCCGGCGCACCACACGAGCGCCTGGGAGAAACGACTCGGCCCGTACTGGCCGCTCAATTCCTCACCCCCTCGCTCGACTCCGCCGCCGACCGACCCGTCCGGATAGACCGTTGGCTCCTCGTCGTCGTAGGACGTCACGCTGCCTTCCCCGCTCATTGCGCTGCCCGATCGGTAGTCCGTAACTGCGGCCGACTATCGGCCATCCGCGCTGCGAACACGGCGACACCCGAGCTGCGCTCGGACGCACGTGGGCCACGCCGCGCTGCGCTCGTCGAATGCGCGTTATGCGCCTCGACAACACGGTCCGATCCACGAAGACAGATCAGATCGTCACAGCTGCAGTACAGTTCGGCGCTCACACCGACGCCGGAGGCAACGACCTGAACGACTCGAACGCCGGCAGCCCGGAGCGCGCGTGCAAGCGGTGCGAAGATGTGGTCCCCGGACGCGATGATCACCTCATCGTGCTGGTGAGCCACCCTGCCCACATCCACCGAATCGAGCAACGCGAGGTCCGCGGCATCCGGCGCGGACGTGACACCGATACGCCGAGCGTTCGCCGGGACGGCGAAGAATGCCGGCGCGGCATGTCGCCAGGCTGCGGCGACCGTAATCTGGTCACGCTCTCCGACACCCACATCGGTGACGTAGTCCGCCCACCAGGCGGAGCATCGGACAGCGGAAACGTCGCCGGACACCATGTTCTCGATGTCGAGCAAGTGCAATCTGGATGGATCGATTCGGCTAGCCCGGTCGTCGCTCATGACTTCTCCGATCTCCGTCAGGACCCGCATATACGGGGTCTGACGATGATCAAACTGGAGGAGAGGCGACGACAACAGAATCGGTGCGTCCCCTTTGCCCGGGAACCATGAATGCAACTACAGAACGACTGTTTGGCCGATGTCAACGGCTCAAGCTCTGCACGCCGACTCCCACGATATCTCGCGAGGTCGGTGGGGTAACCGCGTTTCCGCACATCCGAACATTTCGCTGCTTGGTTCCCCCGCGTAGAACGTACGTCGACGCGAAGCCCATTGCGCCTTTGAGTTCCGGTACGTCGAGCATTCTGAAGGACAGGTCTTCGACAGCGATCGGTCGGCGTGTGGACTTTCGATGGTGAGCGGCAGCGGGCACGACCAAGCCATGGTGGTTACCCGATGCCGTCACGGTGCAGAGAGCGTCGCTGACCGATCGCGCAGTCGAACCTCCACCTCGCAGCTCTGCGATGAACGGGGTGATCACCGCATGATGGCGGCCGCCCGCGGATACGGTCGACAGCGCCTCCGAGGTTCGATGATTCTTCGACTGGCCCCGCAGCACCGACACGAACGGCTCGAACACCGGGGCCCGCCCCTCAGACGGCCGTGATCTTGCCTGCCGATACTCGAACAGCGTGCCCGCGGCTTCTCTCGCGTCCTCGGCATGCGGAGCTGCCCAATACCGGTCGATGCCGGCCTGGATTCGTGCGATCGTTTTCGGCTTCAACGGACGAGTGCGGTCCCCTATCCGCTGGCCGGTCTTGGTCCAGTCGATGATGGTCGAGGCAGGGAGCCAGTCGGGCTCGAGCACGGTGTCCGCACACGCACGTGCGGGGCACCGGTAGGAGTACTGGCTACGGTACTTACCCACAGCCACCCCTGGGTTCTTCCAGGCCTGCAACGCACGCACGGGCCCGCAGCGAGAGCAGGTTGCCGGCGGACGGACCACGGTCTCGAAGTCAGGTGCCCGGTTGCCGGCCTTCCAGAAGCACACATAGAGGCGATCGCGGGACTGCGGCGCTGGTGTCCCAAAAGTCCATGAGTGCATCGAATTCAGGCAGATAAGGCGATGTTCGTAACCGAGGGCGTGCATCGCCGCGATCCATGGCCTGTAGAGAGGCCATGAGTAGATCTCGACGACGTTCTCGACGAAAACCAATTCGTATCGGTGATACTCGGTGAACCGAACGACGTCCCACATCGTCGCCCTCGATCGCTCGGCGGCCTCGGACGGTAGGTCGTCGGACAGTAACGAGATCTGCGCGGCGAGGCGCTTGGCCCCGCGAGCATTCGAGTGCCAGGTGCATTCGGGGCTGAACCATCCGATTGTCGTGCGAGGAAACAGCTTCGGAGTGATCTGAGAGAGGTCCGCGAGGATGTGCTCGGTGTGCTGGTGGTTGTACTGGTGCGTCTCGATTGCCTTGTCCCAGTGGTTCGACGCTGCCGATACCCTCACCCCGGGGATGGCGATCATTCCGGTCGTAGATCCGCCGGCACCGCAGAAGAAGTCCGATGCCGTGATGTCGAGCGATCCTCTCATCGTCCGGCTCCGTCGGGCACGCTGTCCCACACCCGTCGGTCGAGGATCCGGCCGGCGGCCTTACGGCCGACTCGTCGAACTTCGGTGCCGTCGTCGAAGTGGTGGTAGTCGCGGAATCTGGCGATCACCTCCGCTGGTGCCCACTCGCCCCACTGCTTGAACAGAAAGGGCACATCGGCAGCGGTGCACTGGTCCCGGATCTCTCGTACCCATCGCGGATGCATAGGCCGTGCCCCGCGGCCGGACTCACCGCCAACGATCACCCAGTCGAGCGCTGGTTCGCGCTCGCCGCCGCATTTCGAGTCTTCGACCGAACGGAGCCCGTCGCGAGTCAGCGCTCCTCCGATTCTGCTGGGTCGTAGGCGCGTGAAGTCGATCGGTCCGAGGAGCGGTTCGGCAGAGACGAACCGAAGAGCTGCAGGCGTGTCCAGCAGCGCCCATACTCGCAGGTCTGCAGTCTTCTGGTCTTCGGCCGAGACGCCGATCCACAGGTTCGGCAGCGGCCAGCTCTGGTACCAGACATCGGCGGGGCGGAAGGCTGCGACGACGCCAGCGATGGCGTCGTCGACGGCGCGGCGGAAGGCATCGGACTGGAGCAGTGCCCGCATCCGAGCGGGTCTCTTGGTGAGCAATTGAAAGGTGTGCTGGCGGGCGAGCGCGATCACCGCGAACACCCGGGCGATGTAGTCGTCCGGGATTGCTGGATGGAAGAGGTCGCTCATCGAATTCACGAAGATCCGGCGTGGCCGGCTCCATCGCAGCGGCTGGTCGAGCTTGCCGGGGCGCATCTCGACGTCGAATCCGTGCTCGAAGTAGTGCCCCGGTGTGCCGCGGAACCGCTCAGCGAGGGTTTGGGCGTAGCAATGATCGCAGCCCGACGAGACTGCGGTGCAGCCGGTGACCGGGTTCCAGGTTGCG
>NZ_NOZF01000033.1:0-87685 GCF_002258565.1 Rhodococcus sp. 05-2254-6 | reverse complement strand
TTGGCCTTGGGGCGCGCCAACAACTCTCGCGCGTAATTACGCACCACCGCAAGGGTATTGCAGTCGATACACTCCGCCGTGACCCCATCGACGTCGAGGTCCATGTCCTCGCACAACGCTACTGCTCGCGATACATGAAAGTTTGGCTGATGATCAGTCCGCGTTCGACCCCGAAGGTCTCTTTCGCCCGTGCGCAGGTGTCGTAGGTGTCGATGCCGTGATCGTCTCCGATGATCACCGCAGGATCGATTCCGTGCTCGATCAAATAGTCGGTCATCGCTTGAATCTCGTTGCCCGAGTTACCGTCTGCATCACCGGAAACCAGAATTGCCTTGATCTTCCCCGCCGCCATCAACGCAATCGCAGTGTCGAGACGTCCGGAGAGAAATCGCATCGGCTTGCCGTCGCGCACCTGCGCACCGAGGACGATGGCCACCGGTGCGTCCGGCGCATCCTCGACGTCGTAGACCTTCCCCGCCGTCGTGTATGCCACCCAACCGGCCGATGCCAGAACGACGGCCACCAGGGCTGCGACCACCGCGCAGAAGGCACGAACGAGTCGCCCGGCCAATCCTCGGGGCTTCGATACGGTACTCATGATCTCGTTTCGTCGGTGGGAAGAAACCTCAAGCTAACCCACCAATACGAAGTCCGAGCGTCGCCGAGGCGCACCCATACCGATTCCACAGTGATCCCTCAGAGCCCGCCCCTGCTTGGTTGCACTGTTCGGACACGGAGTACCGTTCGATCAGTGAATCCGCTGCTGACCTCTCGACGCTATGTCGACTTGCGTCTGCAAGCCAGCGCTACCTGTTGACGGTTCTCTAGACCGCATCCCCTCCGCTCGGCCGATCGGCCGGCGAGTATTTCTGTCGTCCATCCTCGGCGACACCTCTCCTTTTCGAAAGGCATATCCATGTCTGCGCCCAGCGCTACCCGAACGCGCCGTGTCCCTACCTGGGCAACCGCGTTCGGTCCACAGATCGTTGCCGGTCTCGTCCTCGGTGTCGTATTCGGACTCATCGCCCGGTCGATGCCCGATGCTGCAGACGGCAACGAGAACTGGTTGGTCGGCACGCTGTCGACCATCGGTTCGAGCTACGTCAAACTGCTCACCGTCGCGGTGATCCCGCTGGTGTTCACCGCAATTGTCAGTTCGATCGCCAACCTGCGCGAAGTCACCAATGCCGCGCGTCTCGCCATTCAGACGCTGTGGTGGTTCGCCATCACGGCATTCATCGCCGTCATCATCGGCATCGTGATCGGGTTGGTCGCGCAGCCCGGTTCGCGTACCAGCGCAGGTGCCGATTCGGCGGGCGATCCGTCGAGTGTCGGATCGTGGTGGTCGTTCCTCACCGGACTGGTACCGAACAACTTTCTCGCACTCGGCGCGAAGACCACTGTCGCCGAGAGCGGCACCGCAACCACATCATTGAGCTTCAACATCTTGCAGTTGCTGGTTATCGCCGCTGCCATCGGTATCGCAGCGCTCAAGGTCGGCAAGAAGGCCGAGCCGTTCCTCGCGTTCAACGCGTCGCTGTTGGCCATCGTGCAGAAGGTTCTGTGGTGGATCATTCGCCTCGCGCCGATCGGCACCGCCGCACTCATCGGCAACGCGGTGGCGACCTACGGCTGGGATGCCATCGGCTCGCTCGGCGTCTTCACCGTGTCGATCTACGTCGGTCTGGCTGTGGTGTTCTTCGTGGTATACCCGGTGATCGTTCGCGCACATGGACTTTCGGTACGCAACTTCTACTCGGGAGTGTGGCCTGCCACCCAGCTGGGCTTCGTTTCGCGTTCGTCGATCGGAACCCTGCCACTGACCGAACGCGTCACCGAACGTAACCTCGGAGTCCCGCGGGAGTACGCGTCGTTCGCTGTTCCTCTCGGGGCGACGACCAAGATGGACGGTTGCGCGGCAATCTATCCCGCGATCGCGGCACTGTTCGTCGCTCAGTTCTACGGCATCGATCTGACCATCACCGACTACCTGCTGATCATCGTGGTGTCCGTGATCGGTTCTGCAGCAACGGCAGGAACAACAGGTGCGACGGTGATGCTCACCCTCACGCTGTCGACCCTCGGATTGCCGTTGGCCGGCGTCGGTCTGCTGCTCGCAGTGGAGCCGATCGTGGACATGGGTCGCACCGCAGTCAACGTCACCGGTCAGGCATTGGTGCCGACCATCGTTGCCAAGCGCGAAGGAATTCTCGGCCTCGAGCGCTACAACGCTCCGCGGAACGGCGATCCCTTCGTCGACGAGGAAGCGGAAGTGGAACTGGCCCGCTAGCAGCGTATTTCGAACGATCGATCCCGACGACCGAGCAACTGGGTCGTCGGGATCTTTCGTCTATCTCGGCGGGGACAGCGCCTCTACGGTGGCGGCAGTCGCGATATCCGTGGCCTCGACACTCGCGAAATAGTGTTGAAAGAACTCCCGCATCGTCTTGACGATCTCGATCTGCTGCTCGATCGCAAAGCGCGCGGAGCCCTCCTCGGCCACCGCGAGGCGATGAAATTTGGCTTGAAGTTGTTGGGCTGAGTCCAAGTCACCCCAAGACTGCGGCCAAGCAAGCGAAGTCGTCATTTCGAGCATCCGGTCGAGCTTCGTCAGATACTCGGCGCAAACAGCGTCGCAGCGAGCGGCGACTCCTGGTTCGACATCGAGTTCGCCCGCGACCGCCTGATCTCGGAGTGAACGCCAGTGGCCGAGATTGTGGTTCAGCCCGTACGGCTCCATTGTTTTCAGTGTCCTATCTAGGTCGGAAAGAACGGTTCCAAATCAGCTGCATGACGATTGACTTCGGTGCACGGTTCACCCTCCAGGTCGCGTGAACCCTTCTTTTGAAGGTCGAGCACGATCAGACCGTCATCCGTGTTCAGAGCGACTGCGCAACCGAGGAACTGCATCTCGTCGGCATGGCGCAGTTGGGTGGCGGTGCGCTCGGACAGTTTCAAGTCCACCCCGCGCACGAACGAGGGGCTGAGCAGCAATTCGTCGATGGACTCCAGCGATGACAAGACAGCAACGTAGTACCAGCTTTTCTGCGCGACCCCATCCCAGGTACAGCCCTTCCAGCCGGGGTACGTCGTGATGCCCGCGAAGTCCGGTCGCTCGGTGCTGACGTCCAACCCACTTGCGGTCACTGCAGATTTGGGAATGGTGCAGGGGTCGAATGGCTCCGGGCCGGCTGCCACCGTCGCCGATTCCGGCGAAGAGGATCCATTGGCGACTGGACTCCCCTGCGTCGCGCCCGTGCAACCCGCCAACACCAGGGCCGAAGCACACACCGCCGCGAGCCGACTCCCACCCATTACCCGCATTCGTTCAACCTCTCGACACAGACGTCACTGAGAGGTTGGACGCGACGGGCACACGATCGGTTCCCTATACGCGCTGCGAGGCCTTGATCTCCTGCGAGTCGACCGCGTGAACACTCCTACGTTCCGCCGCCCACACCCACAGGGCCAGCGATATCAACGCGATCACTTCGGCGACAACGAGCACTCGCTCCACGTAACCGAGGGTGACCACCCGGTACCAGGGTCGCGGGCCGGTGGCACCGGCGACCAGTGCGTAACCGATGGGCAGCAGCGTCACGACCGACAGCATGCTCAGTCCCAGCGTGATCCGGGCCCGAGCCGCCCACACGGCGTCACGAATCCAAGGACGGGAGAAAAGAAAGACGGCTACCGGGATGCTGACGAACGCCACAGCCGCACCGAGTCGGTGAATCGTCCCGCCGACGCTCAGCGACGCGTCGTTGGACCAATCCTGTTTCGGCACCGCGACGACGGCCACGAGTCCCACGGTCCACAGGGTCAGGCAGATCGACGCGGCCGATGTGGGCCGGGTGAGTCGATGCCGAAGTGCGGCCGCAAGAGTGAGTCCCGAGCCGAACGCGAGCAGGACGACCCCGATCGAGAACACCCACTGCTGCGCGCCGAGTCCGTATTCGCTGATCGTGCGGCGCAAGTGCGAGGGCGTCTGCAGAGCGGTGTACACATCGAGAACCAGCACCACCACCGCACCCAACACGATCAACAGAGCGCCGATCCTGGCCGGTCGAATCTGCACGTTGTCTCCACCCTCCGGGACGACGTCGATCGCCGTCCACACTCCATGTTGCCCGAAGAATCGATCTACATACCTTGACCGGGGCTGTAGCGTCGAATAACGTACAACCACATGGTTGTAGATCAGCTGGATGACGCCGGCATCGATCGCCTCTTCCAGGCATTCGCCGACACGACGCGTCGTGACATCGTCGCGAAGGTCACTGTCGGTGAGCAGTCGGTCTCGGAGTTGGCTTCTCACTACGCCATGAGTTTCGCCGCCGTACAGAAACACGTCGCAGTTCTCGAACGCGCTGCGGTGATCACGAAACACAGGCGTGGCAGGGAGCAGATCGTGCGAGTTCGATTGGACACCATCGCCCGAGCCCGCGCCTTGCTCGAGGGATACGAAGAGATATGGCGAGATCGCGTCGGGCGGATCGACGAACTTCTTTCCCAGGACGAGAAAGGCTGAATCATGCCGTTCATCAGCTCACACAAGGATGCAGAGAATTTGACCATGACCGTGGTCGCGGAGTTCGACGCGAAAGTAGAACGCGTCTGGCAGATCTGGGAGGACCCACGCAAGCTCGAACGGTGGTGGGGTCCGCCGACATGGCCTGCGACATTCGTCTCCCACGACTTCGTTCCGGGCGGCAAGGCGTCGTACTACATGTCTGGGCCCGACGGCGAAAAGGCTTCCGGCTGGTGGCTTTTCACCGATATTTCAGCTCCGATCACGCTGTCCTTCGACGACGGGTTCGCCGACGACTCCGGCAACCCGTCGTCGACGCTGCCCGTCACGCACGCCGTGGTAACTCTCGAGGACGTCGACGGCAGAACGCGTATGACCATCCGGTCTCGATTCGACAGCCTGAGCCAGCTCGAAGAACTCGTCGCGATGGGCATGGAGGAGGGCATGGCGTCGGCGATCGGTCAGATCGACGCCATCGTCGCCGAGTGATCGTCGTGCGTGGAAACTCGACCCATGCTACGAGTTTCCGCGCACCTGCGGCGCAGCCGCTCTACTCGGGAACGGAGCTGACGGTGAACGGCTCGACGGGCTCTCCCCCACGCTTGTCGAACTGACTGTTGACCACGAGCAGTCGATCGTCCACTGCCGCAACGGTTGTGGGGTAGGCGAACGATGCATCGGTGATCTCACCGGTGACCGCGCCGGTTCTGCCGTCGTCATCGAGGTCGACCTTGGCGATGAGCCCGTCACGATTGCGGACGACATACAAGGTGTCGTCGTCCATCTCGAGGCCGTCGCCGTTGGTCAGCGTCGCGCCGCCTAGGTCCACCTGGGTGACCTCTTTCGAGGTCTTGTCGATCCGATAGAGGTTGCCGGTACTGGACTGCACGACGATCAACGCCGATTCGTCGTCGTTCTCGACGATGCCGTTCGCGTTGAAGCCCTCCCCGTACGCGAACGGAGTGCCGTCGAAGCTCACGAACGTCTCCAACGGAGCGTCCTGCGTTCCGGCCGTCATCTGCTCGACGGGAATGCGGTACAACGCCGGGCTGCGTGAGTCCGTGATGTAGGCATCACCGTTGTCGGCAATGGCGACGTCGTTGAGGAATGTCGCATCGGTGCCGAGACCGTTGGTGAACGTGCCGATCAGATCACCGGAATCGGCGTCGTACACCCACACCTTGCCGGTGGCCCCACCGGCGATCACCAAGTAGTCGGCGCGATCGTCGTCGTCGGTCACGTCGATTCCGGCAGCCGCGGTGCGTCCGTCCGCGCCGCCGGGCAGGAACACCGAGACGTCCGGGGAGCCGACGGTTCCGCGGAACACCGCGCCATCGGATGTGGACGTCACATAGAACGTGTCGTCCGCGGCCGTGATGCCCTCGGGGAACACTCCACTGCCGGGCAGGTTGTAGACCGTCGCCGAGCTCGAATTCGGAGATGTCGACGCAGGCGTGGACGAATTGCTCGTCGTGGCCGGTGCCGGATCGGGCGAGTCCGAGGACCCGCAGGCACCCAGAAACAGTGTGGCGACGGCAACAGCGGGGGCTACTCGGGAGACTCGGTTCACACCGTCGAGTGTTCCATATGTCTCAATCTCCGAGCATTTCGCCTGGTGAGCAGATTTCAGGCCCATCAGTTTCGTACTGTCGTAGTCATGAGTGCCTCCTCCTCCCTTGCCGCAGCCGACAGCGACCTCGGAGGGATCGCCGGATGGGCAGTGAGTCTGATGGAGGCCATCGGTGGCCCCGGCGCAGGAATTGCGGTGGCCGCCGAGAACTTCTTCCCGCCGCTGCCGAGCGAGATCATCCTGCCGCTGGCGGGCTTCACCGCATCCCAGGGCGGGATGACTCTGCTGAGTGCGCTGTTCTGGACGACGGCCGGATCGGTACTCGGCGCACTGGTTCTGTACTGGCTCGGCGTCAAACTCGGGCGCGACCGGATGTACGCCATCGTCGATCGGATGCCCTTCGTCGGAACCGACGATCTGACCAAGGCCGAGGATTGGTTCGCCCGCCACGGACGGTCGGCGGTGTTCTTCGGCCGCATGATCCCGATGGTCCGTTCGGGCATATCCATCCCGGCCGGAGTCTCCCGGATGCCGGTTCTGCAATTCCTGCTGTACACCACCCTCGGCAGCCTGATCTGGAACTCGATCTTCGTGCTTGCCGGCTATTTCCTCGGCGAGAACTGGCACTACGTGGAGAGCTACGCGTCGGTGTTCCAGTACGTCGTCATCGGCATCGTGGTCGCGCTGATCGGCTGGTTCGTGGTCAAGAAGGTGCGGTCCCGCCGCGTCGAGGTGCAGTGACTGCTCACAGATCGTCGATGTCGATGAACCCGTCCTGCAGCGCACGCACCAGCAACGTCGCTTTGGTCGGCGCCGTTCGTCCCACTGCCGTGTACTTCGCTCTGATGCGAGTCAGGTGTGTGTTGACGGTTCCCATCGAGAGATAGAGCGAGCGCGATGCCTCCGCTTTGGAATCCGAGATGAGCCATGCGGTGAGAACCTCGATTTCACGAGCGCTGAGCCGTGGGTCGGGGGCATCGCCGATGCGGATGTCGAGCACTGTCATGAAGATCCTCGTTTTCGGGCGTCACCGCTGTCCCGGTGGCGCTGACACGGCCAATGACACAGCACTCGCTCCGCTGCGTCACTCCGAGGAATGACCGAGGTTGCTCTCACCCGAGAGTGAACACTGTCACCTGCGCCGTCACAGTGGGCCTCACCTCGGTAAAGTCCGCCACTATGACCGAGCTCGACGCGACCGCCGCCCACTTCGTCGAGGCGGGTGTCACATTGTTGGTCACCCATCCGCAGAAGATTCTCGAACGCGGATTACGTATCGAAGACGTCGTTCACGAGGCCGACTCGTCGACGGCAACGTTCTTCCGCAAGTTCAGCACCAAATCCGACTTTCTCGCCACGGTCGTCGAACATTTGTCTCGAACTCCTCCACCCACCGACGTTCACGAGACTGTTCGCACCCAGATGACGGACAGCGGTGCGTCGATTCGCGCGACGGTGACTGCGCTCGTTGCGCGTTACTTCCCGGCGATCGTCGACCGGAGGAGCATCACCGAGTCTCTTCTCGATCTTGTTTTCAGCGGGCCGACGTCCGGGGCCCTCGCCGGAAGCTACCGCGTTCGAGACGATGCCGTACTCGAGGCATTCGAGGCACTGTTCGATCCCGACGGTGGAGCCTTTCGCCGTCCCTTCACCGCCCGATCGTTCGCCATGACAGTCAATGCTGTCGTCGACGGTTTTCGCATCCGCAGTCAGGTGGACGCCTCCTCCGTATCTCCCGATGTGATGTCCGACGCGGTGCTGGCCTTCCTCGGGGCCGTCGTCGACACGTCCGGACATCATCAGCACCTCGACGACGTCGTGCGGGATGTCGGAACACCGGTCGAGGAGCGGCCGCTTCCTCGCGATCCGCGTGCCGCGATCGTCACCGCGGCGCGCGACGAGTTCGGTAAGCGTGGGTACTTCATGACACGTATGGACGACGTCGCCGATATCGCCGGAGTGCCGAGGGCAGCATGCAAGACTCTGTTTCCGACCAAGCCGTCCGTCATCGTTGCGGCACTGCAGAGCCGGGTCGATCGTCTCCGTGAGTCGGTGGCCGACGACCAACTGCTCGGCCTCGACGAGCTCACGATTCTGCAGAATCACATGCTGCGGTGCGCGCAACTCGCCTCCGAAGAACTCGAGTTCATGGACGCTCTCCTCGTCGCCGTCGCCCACGACACTTACGGCGAGCCGGAGGGACTGATCTCGATCAAGGAGAAGCTCAACCTGCCGGCGATCATCGCACCGGTCATCGCGCGAGGGCAGGACACCGGCATCTTCCGAAAGAGCTCCAGCCCAGTCGATCTCGCGGCAGGCATTACCAACACTCTGCTGATGCGGTGTTTCACCCGACGACAGAACAGCCCGCAGGACAACGCGACGTTCGTCGGTGAACTCCTCCTCGACGGACTCAGTGCGCGCTGAGCATCGACCGCGTGCCATCGGGTCCCGCTGGATTTCTCCGGCGAACCGGTCGGGTGCAGTGAGGATCTCGTCTGCCTGCCACACCCACCTCGATTAGCAAAACGAATGGTATGAATATTGCGCGACGTTCGTCGCAATGGTGACGAACGGAGCGAGGGCCATGGACGAGGACACGCAGCCCACCGAACGCAACCATTCTGCGCTGCTGACCACACTCGTCCTGACGTCGATCGTGGCACTCGGCGTGGTCGCAGCGGGATTGACCGCTCCAGCCGAAGAGCCTGAATTGACTTCCCTACCAACAACATCGGCGACTCCCGTTCCGGAGCCCCCGCAACCTGAGTACGTGGTGGTCACCCCGGAAGTCGACGCGTCGGCGAGCATCCCGGGGTGCGATACCGTCGAGCCTCCGAGCGAATCCTCGTACTTCGGCATCGCCACGATGGGCGACGAGTCGTACGACAATCCAGCCGCCCCCTGGTACGACGGACCCAGAGCTCACCTCATGTCCGAGGCGTTGATGGCAGCACTTCCCGCCGAGATCTCGTCGGCAAGGTCCTTGTACTTCGGCCCGATACCCGCGTCGGACGAATCTCAGGATTTCGTCCTCGACTCGGCGCATGCATCCGCCCCACTGGCCGCGGGTGGCGGGTCCGACTATCTCAGTGTTTCTGTCGGCCCGGCAGACTCGGCCGAACCACCACCGTGTGTGGCAGGACAAGTGGACGAGCGACGGAGTCTTCCGGACGGAACGGTGCTGGACGCCGACGACACGTGGCGCGAAACCAACGGTCAGCGGTCCTACTCCCGGACGGCCACCGCGTACACCTCGGACAACACTGTCGTGTCTGCCTCCGTCTCGGGCGGGAACGACCCGGACACGTTGACACTGACGCTCGACGACCTGGTCCGAATAGCCACCGATCCTGCGCTCAGAATCACTGCTCCCGTCCCTGCGGGAACACCGGGCAATGTCACCGACTGCTACGGCGGCTGGGATGACTCACCGACGGCGTCGTTCTCCCGCGACGAGACTCGAACGCTCAACGACGCCTTACGCCGAGCCGACGTGGCAGCACTGGCACCGACTCCACCCCTCGGCGCACTGCACACCAGTGACTTCGGTTCCGGGCTCTGTCAGACGGTGAACAGCACTGCCGGGCAACTCACGATCAGCGTTACTCGGGCCACGTCTGACATCGAATCCGATTCGACGACAACGGAGGAACCCCAGCTTCTGTCACCGAACGAGTACGGGACGGGGGCCTCGGTCTCCGTCGTCACGCCGTCAGGGCTCGAGATCGCGGTGTCGACGGACCGACCGACGGCGGATCCAGCATTGCTCGAGAATCTGGCGAACACACCAGGATTGGACCTTCCATGACGCGATGGAACGAGACGACGAAATTGGTCGTTGCGGCGGTCGTCACGACACTGTCGGTCGGTGCTGCGGTAGCCGTTGTGGCACAGGACCGATCGACGACCATCAAGAAGATCACCGACTCCTCGGACGACGCGCCAGGGTTGGCGTGGGCCGTCGACGCGGCGGACATGGGGCTGGAGGGAGCTACCTTCGCCTCTCCGCGTACCGGTTCCATGTATGTGTGGGGTCTCGGCTCGATAGTGATCGGCGGTACAGCTCTCACACTGGCCGTGGTGTCCTCGGAATCCGGCAACGACGAGGCAGTCATGGTCGGAATCGACACCACGGACGGCACAGTTCTGTGGAAGACCCCGGCCCCGGACCTAGCGGCGTGCGCCGACGAGCCGCTCGACGGACAGCTCGTCTGCCACCAGCCCACCTGGGGCGAGACTCCCGGCTACGTCACCTTCGATCCGGCCACCGGCGAATCGCGAAACTACCCTACTGATCTCGATCTTTTCGCCGTCACCGTCGCAAACGATCGCGTGTACACGACATCGGGCGACCTCGAGGGTAACGATGTTCTGCTGCACCGCGGAACGCTGGAGAATCCGAGCGCAGAGTGGACGGTTCCGCTGCACGCGTGGGCCGGTTGGGAAGACGACTACGCCACCGCACTGAAGGTCGATGACGACATCGGAACCTTCGACGTCGGGGGCGGTTTCTCCACGTTCGACGCCGCGACCGGCCGACAACTCTGGAAGACGGACAGCCTCGAGGATTGCCTCGGAGCCGTGGGACGCACCGCAGGCGACCTGGCCATTGCATCGGTGCAAGATTGCGAAGGTACGGGTTCGGAATCGAAAGGGTCGGTCGCCTTCCGACTGGACGGCACGGTCCTCGCACGGTCGGACAGTCCTGTCGTACAACAGCCTTCACTGGACGAGCCCACCGACACGTCGATCCCGATCGTTCTCAGCGATACGGCCTTCGATCGCACCACAGGTGAGCAACTGTGGCGCGACGACGCCTTGTCGTACGACTTCCCCGGAGACGAACTCAACGAGCCCCGCACGTACGCCACTCTGACGTACGTGATCGGCCATGTCGGGTTGCTGCAGGCATCCAACGGCACCACAGCGCTCGATCTGCGAGACGGCGAGCATCTGTGGCAGGCCGGGCTGACCGGCAGCATCATCGGGCGCGACGGTGATCTGATGTTGACCTCGGCCGGCACGGATCTGTCCGCGGTCGACGTGACCACCGGTGAGACCGAGTGGACTGCGTCGACGTCGATGATGTTTCCCGATGACGAATCGATGAGCTTCGAGATGCTGGTCGACGCCGCCGAGGGCAGCTATCTGGTGCAGTCGGGCACCAAACTGGCGATGCTGCAACCACTCCCCTGAATCAGTCCTTCGGAACGCGGTACCGGCCACCTTTGACGACGAACACCACGTATCCCAGAATGGCCAGCACGTACAGCGCCGTCGGTACCGCGAGAACCCAGACGCTGACGGAGTCGCCTGTGGTCGCGCCCGCAACGCCGGTGATCCAGGCGAAGAGCAATGCCGTTGCCGCGCCGATCCACTCGAGGTCCTCGGCCATCTTCCGGTTCAGCTCCGGTCGATTCTCGGCGGCAGTCCAGTACTCGTGCATCTTTCGACTCGGCAGATTCACCATGGACGCCGGAACCTTGGGCAACCACCAACCGATACTCGCGAACAACCCGATCATCGCGAATCCGATGCCGCCCATCGTGAGCAGGAAGGACAGCTTCGACTCCATGCGATCGACCTGACCGGACGCGTCGAAGTGCGCGGGAACTCGATCCCCCGCGGTGACGGCGACCCAGATCAGAGCAACGATGAACACCAGAGTTGACAGCAGCAGGGCCGCACGCGAAAGCTTCATCGAAGTCCACATTAGTGCCTCCAGCATCGGTGTGGTGCCGTGGCTCCGGGGCTTCCGCTCCCGTGTCACGGAAGGCACTTGTCCGCACCACTGCCGGAGGCACCGATGCCCAACAACGAGTTCGGGGACTTCCAGACCCCTATCGAGTTGGCACGTGCGTTGGTCAGCACCCTGCCTCGAACGGCGTGGACCCGCGTCCTCGAACCCACGTGCGGTGTCGGGAACTTCCTGTCGGCCATCGGGGAGCGTCATCCCGATGCAGAACGTGTCGGAATCGAGGTGCAACCCGAGTACGCCGCGGCCGCATCGGCATTCGGCCGAGTGATCACCGCCTCGATTTTCGATTTCGACCTTGCACGCGACATCGCATGGACATCTGCGACCGGCCCGACTCTCGTCGTCGGCAACCCACCATGGGTGACCAATTCTCAGCTCTCGGTTCTGGGCTCGAGCAACAGACCGGCTCGCGCGAACACCGAGAACGCGCGCGGAATAGATGCGATCACCGGAAGCTCCAATTTCGACATCGCAGAATTCATTTGGATCAAGCTCCTCGCCGAGTTCAGCGATAGACCGGTGACCATCGCGATGATCTGCAAGACCCAGGTTGCTAGAAACGTGCTGTTGCACTGCGCTCGGCAGCAGCTTCCGGTGACCGGTTCGAGTCTACGAATGATCGATGCGAAGAAGTGGTTCGACGCAGGGGTCGACGCCTGCTGGTTCACCGTGGAACTCGGGCCGGGTAAGACCGACTACACCGCGGCGACCTATCCGAGCATCGTTGCGTCTCAACCGGACAACAGAATCGGGGTCATCGACGGCCAACTCGTCGCGAACGTCGATGCGTACCAGCGCAGCAAGCAGTTCGATGGCATCAGTTCACTGATGTGGCGGCAGGGCATCAAACACGACGCGTCTGCCGTCATGGAACTGACCGAGAACGACGGTCCACGAACCAAACTCGGAGCTTCGGTGGACGTCGAGAGCGAGTTCCTGTTTCCACTGTTCAAGTGCACCGATGTCTACCGCGGTAAGCTCACCGAAGTATCGCGGTGGATGATCGTTCCGCAGTCGCATACCGGTGACGACACCGCGCAGTTGGCGGACAGCGCGCCGAAGCTGTGGAAGTACCTGACCGACAACGCGGGTGCTCTCGATGGCCGAAAGTCGTCGATCTACCGCAACAGGGCGCGCTTCTGCATCTTCGGAGTGGGGCCGTACACGTTTGCGCCCTACAAGATCGCGATCTCCGGATTCCACAAGGTTCCGCAGTTCAGAATGATCGGCCCCTACGACGGCAGACCTGCGGTGTTCGACGATGCCACCTATCTCCTTCCGTTCGAGGACCCAGCGGCATGCACGGTCGCCCATGCGCTGTTGACCGGCCAGGAGGCCACGGATCTCATTGCTGCACTGGCTTTTTGGGACAGCAAACGACCGGTGACGAAGAAGCTGTTGCAACGCATCGACCTGAGCGCCATCGCACGTGCAACCGACCGGCGCGCCCTGCGGGACCGGGCGCGAGCCGTGCACCAGGACAGCAGCTCGATCGATCAGGCGATCGACAACTTCACAGATCCGACTTGATCGTTTCGGCAAATCGGTCGAGGAATGCGTCGTTGCGTTTGTAGTGCACCCAGGGACCGATCTTGGTGCTTGTCACCAGCTGCGCGCGTTGCAGCACGGCCATGTACTGCGAGGCGGTGGATTGAGACACGCCCGCCCTCGACTGAATGTGCTTGAGGCACACTCCCACATCTTCGGCCGGCTCGAGCTGCGGCGGAAAATCGCTCGGGTCCTTGAGCCACTGCATGATCGCCAATCTCGCGGGGTTGCTCAGCGCACCGAACACTGCTGCGAGCTCCGCGGGGTCCAGTTCGTCAGCCACCCTCGAAGCTTACTCCGATATCGCGATATCCCGATATGTGGTCTACTTGAGGCATCGCAATATCGCGATATCAAGATTGGAGTAGGTCATGTCACGCGTAGCAGTAGTAGTGGGAGCCAACGGAGTGATCGGCGGCAACTTGGTCGATCACCTGCAACGGACGGGCGAGTGGGACATCGTCGGGCTGTCACGCCGAGGTGGTACGGACGCCGGACGCGTCCGGCACATCGCGGTGGATCTGCTCGACGCCGACGAGACCCACCGTCGACTGGCGGAGCTGACCGACGTCACACACATCTTCTACGCCGCTTACCAGGAGAGACCGAGCTGGGCCGAACTCGTCGCCCCCAATCTCGCGATGCTCGTCAACGTGGTCACGGCCGTCGAGGAGAGCTCACCGGACCTCGAGCACGTGAGCCTGATGCAGGGCTACAAGGTGTACGGCGCGCACCTGGGCCCTTTCAAAACCCCGGCGCGAGAATCGGATCCGCCGCACATGCCGCCCGAGTTCAACGTCGATCAGCAGCAGTTTCTCGAGGCGCGGCAACTCGGTAAGCGGTGGACGTGGTCGGCGATCCGGCCGTCGGTGGTGTGCGGTGTTGCGCTGGGCAACCCGATGAATCTGGCCACCGTCATCGCCGTGTACGCCACCATGTGCAAGAAACTGGGCGTCCCCATGCGGTTTCCGGGCAAGCCCGGTGCCTTCGACGCACTGCTCGAGATGACAGATGCATCGTTGCTCGCCGAGGCGACAGTATGGGCGGCCACCACGCCGAGCTGCGCCAACCAGGCGTTCAACATCACCAACGGCGATCTGTTTCGCTGGAGCGACATGTGGCCGCGTATCGCGGGTCTTTTCGACCTCGATACCGCAACTCCCCTACCGATGTCCTTGGCAGATGTCATGGCAGACAAGGAACCGCTGTGGAATTCGATCGTCGCCGAGAACGGGCTGCAGAAGATTCCGTATTCCGACGTATCGTCCTGGGCCTTCGGCGATTTCGTGTTCGCGTGGGACTACGACGTCCTTGCCGACGGTTCCAAAGCGCGTCGACTGGGTTTTCACCGTTTCGTCGACACCGAGGCGATGTTCGCCGAGATAGTCACCGAGCTACGTCGCCAGCAAATCATTCCCTGAGGGAGCCACCCGGTGTACTGCCCGAGCGGGCCGGATAGTTTGAATCGGCACCAACGACGATAGAGACCTACGGGGAGAACAATGCATCCGTTCGACACAGCAGTCGCGCTCGAGACCGTCGGCGACGGCACGTATCGCGGCAGGACATCAGCGCCGTACAACAACATGGTCGGCCCTTTCGGTGGCATCACTGCTGCGACGTTCATCCGAGCCATCGAACAGCATCCGCAATGCCTCGGATCGCCGGTCTCGCTGACGGTCAACTTCGCCGGCCCGGTGGCCGAGGGCGAATTCGAGATCTCGGCGCGCGCCGTGCGCACCAACCGCAGCAATCAGCACTGGTACCTCGAACTCGTCCAAGGCGGTGCCGTCGCCACCACGGCCACAGCGGTGTTCGGAACCAGGCGTGAGACGTGGGACAACACCGAGGCGGCGGCACCGGCCGTCCCCTCCCCCGCCGAGACGCCCCGCGGCAACTTTCCCGACGCAATCGCCTGGGCACAGAACTACGAGATGCGTTTCGTTGCAGGCGCTCTGAACGACCAGGAATCACCCGACTCGACCGAGACACTGTGGATCCGCGACACGCCACCACGCCCGGTGGACTTCGCTGCGCTGACCTCGCTCAGCGATGTGTTCTACCCCAGGATCTTTCAGCGCCTCGGTCGCTACGTGCCGGCCGGCACCATCTCGCTGACGACCCATTACTTCGCGACGCCCGAAGATCTCGAGCAGCACTCCTACGGATACGTCCTCGGTACCGCACGAGCTCGCCGGTTCCATCAGGGCTACTTCGATCAGACGGCAGAACTGTGGACCGAAGGTGGAACATTGCTGGCCACGAGCCACCAGGTGGTGTACTACAAGGTCTGACCCACTCCGACCGACTGTTCCAGCACGCGCCGCACTGCTCCGCGGGCACCGCTGTCCTGAAGCGAGCGCTTGGCCCTTTGGTACGCCCCGCGTAGCCGCGGACTCGTCGCCAGATCACCGAACACGGCTGGGTTCGCCAGGAAAGCGCCGGGGTTGTCGTGATCCTCCCACGACAAACGCTGCAGGTGTTCGGCGTTCGCGTCGACCATCGGGATGTCCCCACGCTCGTGGACTCCGCACCACGCGGCGAGCACCAGCGCTCCGTGGTCGACCGATCGGTCCTGTGCCAGCCGGTCGCGGATCACCGGCAGCACGAACTTCGGGATGCGGGCGGACGCGTCGACGATCTGACGTTCGAGCGTGTCTCGCACCGCATGGCTCGAAAAACGTTGCAGCAGTTGTTCGATGTAGGTGTCGATGTCGATTCCGTCGACCGGGTCGAGCGTCGGTGCAGCCTCGGTTCGCATGTACGACGCCACGAACTCGTACAGGTCGGGACTTCCCATCACCTCGTGCACGTGGGTGTAGCCGGCGAGGATACCGAGATAGCTCAGTGCTTGGTGAGATCCGTTGAGCAGCCGCAGTTTCATGTGTTCGTACGGTGCGACGTCGGCGACGAGTTGCACTCCGACCTCGCCGAAGGGCGGTCGGCCGAACGAGAAGGTGTCTTCGACCACCCACTGCGAGAACGATTCCGACCGCACCGGCCAGCCGTCGTCGATTCCGAAGTCGCAGCGCACGTCGTCGATGACTGCGGTCGTCGTAGCAGGGGTGATGCGGTCGACCATCGAGTTGGGAAACGCGACCGATGCGTCGATCCAGTCTGCCAGGTCGGCGTCGTGCCGACGGGCGAAGGAGGTCAATGCAGTTCGGGTCACCGACCCGTTGTGGACGATGTTGTCGCACGACATCACGGTGAACGGTGGAATTCCGTGGTACCGGCGGGTGGCGAGCGCAACGGTCAGGAAGCCGAAGACACTCGAAGGTACCGAGAGGTCCCGGAGGTCGTCGAGCACTGCAGGATCGCTGGGCTCGAATGCACCGGTGATGTCGTCCACGCCGTAGCCCGCCTCGGTGATCGTCAGTGACACGATCATCGTGGCGGGTGAGCTGAGCACATCGAGTACCCCCTGGGGATCCTCGGGCGCGAAGACGAAATCCGCGACCGAACCGATGACCCGGGCGTCGCGTCGACCGTCCGGATCCACCGTGACCAGGGTGTAGAGGTGGTCCTGCGAGTCGAGGACGTCACCGATCTTCCTGTCTCCCGGCAACACTCCCACTCCACAGTGCCCAGTCGAGATGGCCGGCCGCGAGAAGCCGATCGAAGTACACCGCCTGATGAGCGCGATGAAAAGCACCGACTCCGAAATGCACCACACCGCAGTGCAGTTCGTCCAAGTCGTAGTCCGGCTTCGCGACGGTCGCGGGCAGGTGTTCCAACGTCGCGCGGCGAAGCTCGGTCATGACAGGTCCTCGGGGTCGGACGAACGTGGTGAGCGGTGGCGCTCCCGGGCATGGTCTGCCACCAGGAGCACCACCGCAGCTGAAGGGGGTTACACGTCAGGGATCAGCAGGACGACTTGTAGACGTACTGCGCGCCCTCGCCGTCGATGTTCTCGGCGGTGATGACATGGAAGCCGGTCGAGATGTCGGCGGTGACCGGCTCGTCGTTGATGGCGGCCATGGCCTGCGCGACACCGTCGGTGCCGATGGTGTCGGGCTGCTGCGCTATCAGCGCCTGCACTGTTCCCTCACGAAGCTGCTTGACCTGGGCGGGGCCTGCGTCGAACCCGACGATCTTGACCTGATCCTGCTTGCCTGCCTGCCGGACGCCCGTAGCCGTGCCCTCGGCCGCGAACGTGTTCGCGGCGAAAATTCCGACGATATCGGGGTCCTTCGCCAGAGCGGCCGAGACCAGACGAGCAGCCTCGGCCGGGTCGTTGTGGCTGTACTGGACTCCGAGGTAGTCGAATGCCGAGTTGGCCCCGACGGCTTCCTCGAAGCCGGCCACCCGGGCGTCGGCGGTGGAGATCCCGGGATCGGTGGAGATGACGAGCACCTTGCCTCCGGATGGGTTGAGCTGCTCGATGGCGCTGAACGCTTCTGCCCCACCTCCCTTGTTGTCGGACGAGATCGAGGAGACCGCGATGGACGGGTCTTCCAGGGTGGTGTCGACGAGTACGACCTTGATACCTGCTCTGGAGGCTGCCTCGAGTGGTGCCTGCATGGCGGCCACGTCGGTGGGCGCGATGAGGATTGCCGACGGCCGCGATGCGACAACCGAATCCACGATCGGCTTCTGCAGGGTGGGATCGAACTTGACCGGGCCCTGAGTGTCGACTGTGACGCCTGCGTCCTTTGCCGCAGCTTCGATTCCGCACTGCATACTGATGTAGAACTCGTCGCCACTGACGCCCTGAATGAAGGCGATGTTGTTGCTGCCGCCACCGCTTCCGGAGTCGGACGAACAACCCGCCAGGAACATGGCGGAGACCGAAGCGACACTCAGTGCAACGACGGCGGTGCGTGATGTGATCATGGTCGACTTTCTTGTAAGGGATTTGAGTAAAGGGAGTTTCGAGGCTGGCCGGAACTAGGGACTTCGAGACCAGAGTTTCTTGAGGGAGCTGGGCGATTGACCTCGGCTCGCTGCGTCACGTCGGCGCTGATCGAAGTAGACCGCTGCGATGAGGACAGCACCGACGGCGACCTGCTGCCAGAAGGGCTGGACTCCGACGATGACGAAGCCGTTCTGCAGCACGGCAGGGATGAACAGTCCCACGACGGTGCCGAACATGGTTCCGATGCCGCCGAAGAGGCTGGTTCCGCCGATGACCACTGCCGCAATGACATTGAGGTTGGTCTGCGACTGTCCGGCGATGGCGGTGGTGCCGTACTGCGACAAGGACAGAATGCCGGCCAGTCCAGCGAGAGTGCCGGAGAGTGCGTAGACCTTGACCAGGTGCATGTCCACCTTGATGCCGACGCGCCGAGCAGACTGTTCCTTGGAGCCGACGGCAAAGGTGTAGAGGCCGAACTTGGTGCGATGCAGCACGATTCCGAAGATCACCACGAGCACCAGCGCGATGCTCGAGATCAGTGGAATGGTGGTGGCCGGGAAGTTTCCGTAGCCGATGGTATCGACCAGAACCGGTGGTACGTCGCGGATGTCGACGCCGCCGGTGATGACCTGCGAGAGCCCGAGAGCTCCGCCCAGGGTCCCGAGAGTCACGATCAGCGGAGGCACGTTGGCCTTACCGATCAGGAAACCGTTCAGCAATCCCCAGCAGAGGCCACACCCCAGTGCCACCACGATTCCGACGGCGGCAACTCCCCACCCGTCGCCGCCGATCGCGGCCATGGTCTTGGCCGAGACGACGCCGGAAAAGACGAGAACGGAGCCGACCGAGAGATCGATGCCACTGGTGACGATGACGAACGTCATGCCGATCCCGAGGACGGCCAGGATGGAAACGTTCTGGATGATCTGGCGGATGTTGCCCCACTCAGGGAAGCTGCCGGGCGCCATGATCGAGAACACGAGGCAGATCGCGGCCAATACGAGCACGATCTGGAACACCTGAACCCGGGCCAACTTACCGAGCGCTTCGACGAGATCGAAGGAGTGGCGAGACGGTGTGTCGCCGGGTGGCATCGGCTCGAGAGAAGGGCTGATGGTCTGGTTGGTCATCGTGTGGCTCCGGTGGTTGCGCCGGTCATCGCGCCGACGAGTTCTTCCATGGTCGTGTTCTTGGCGTCGAGAGTGGCGACGCGTTTGCCCATCCGCAGTACCTGAATGCGGTCGGCGACCTCGATCACGTGCGGCATCGAGTGACTGATGAACACCACGGCCACTCCCCTGTCCGCCACGCGGCGAATGGTGTCGAGAACGTTTCGGGTCTGCACGACGCCGAGCGCCGCGGTCGGTTCGTCCAGGAAGACAACACCTTTGGCCCAGGCGACCGCACGGGCGATCGCAATGGCCTGCTGCTGGCCACCCGACATGGCTCCGACGGGAACGGTGAGGCTGCGCACAGTGGCTCCGAGTTCGTTCAACGCGTTCTGCGACTGCTTGCGCATCGTGGACACATCGAGAAACCCTAGGTGCCCCAGTAGCCCTTTCGCCTGCAGTTCCCGGCCGAGGAACATGTTCTGCTGCGCATTCAGGTGGGGCGCGAGAGCCAGATCCTGGAACACCGTCTCGATGCCGAGTTCCGCTGCCACGGTGGGACTGTCGAGATCGACCGCAGTGCCGTCGAACAGGATCTCACCGGTGTCGACCGCGAGACTGCCCGAGAGCGCCTTGACCAACGTCGACTTGCCTGCACCGTTGTCGCCGATGAGGGCGACGACCTCGCCGGGGTAGATGTCGAAATCGGCGTCGTCGAGGGCGCGCACGTTTCCGAAGCTCCTCGACAATCCCCTCGCCTCGAGGATCGGTGTCGCCACAGGTGCAACGCTGGCCATGGATACTCCTTGGTCGAATCGAAAACCGTCGGGTGCGGGATGAACACCCCCACCGGTGCCTGTGCAGCACGGTCGGAGATCGTGATCTGCGAGGCAGGTCGAGCTCCCTGCGGGGCTCGTTGTGTAAACGAGTGTGACCCACGCAACCCGCATTGTCACGTGTTTCGTGAAAATTCATGTCACCGGTGACATGGCACAGATCCTGCCCACGGCAGAAGCCGCACCTTCGACCCGCTATCGGACCGAGCGGTACCGTCTGTGAACTGGAGATAGTTGCGATCTACTCGATTTTCGACCCAGCGGAACGGCGCTACGGTACCGTCCATGACACCGATGTCATCAAGCACGCACATGCGGCGGATGACATCGATGACATGACCGATTCGGAAACAGTGAAGGTTGGCGCACATGGCGAAGTTCGACGGCCGGAAGATCTTGGTGACCGGTGCCAGCGGCGGTATCGGCTCGGCCACGGTGCGACGACTGGTGGCCGACGGGGCCGACGTCGTCGCAGCCGGTCAATCGGTGGATGCGTTGGACAAGCTCGCCGACGAGACCGGCGCGCAGCCTCTCGCGTTCGACCTGACCTCCGAGGACAGCGTGCGCGAGGCCGTCGAGGGACTCGAGCTCTACGGAGTGGTGAACTGCGCCGGCTTCGGCGGCGAGATCGCCACGCCACAGGACACCGACATCTCCGTCTTCGACAAGGTCATCGCCATCAACGCGCGTGGCGCTCTCCTCGTCATCAAGTACACCGTCCCCGCGATGATCGCCGCCGGTGCTGGAGCAATCGTGAACGTGTCGAGCCAGGCCAGTCTCGTCGCCCTGACGGGCCACATCTCGTACGGCTCCTCGAAAGCCGCCCTGGACAACATCACTCGGGTTTCGGCCCTGGAACTCGGTCGCCACGGAATCCGGGTCAACGGAGTCAATCCGACCGTCGTGATGACGGAGATGTCCGCGTTCTACTGGGGCCGTCCGGAGATCGAGGAGCCGTTCCTGGCACAGATGCCGCTGGGGCGCTGGGCCACCGAGGACGAGATTGCCGCGCCGATTGCCTTCCTGTTGAGCGATGATGCTTCCATGGTGACCGGGGTGTCGTTGCCGGTGGACGGCGGCTACACGAGTCGATGACGAGCGGACGACGAGCAGACGGGGGTAGATCATGACCACCATGCAGGATGTCGCGGCACTGGCCGGAGTCAGCGCCAAGACCGTCTCACGGGTGTACAACAACGATCCGCACGTCGACCCCGAAACGCGCGCTCGCGTCACCGATGCCCTGAATTCACTGAACTACGTTCCGAACACGATGGCGACGTCGTTTCGCAACGGTCAAGCGGCAGCGATCGGTGTGGCCGTGCCCGATATCGACGATCCGTTCTTCTCCTCCATCGCACGAGCCATCGAGGAGCGCGCCCGCGAGGACGACATGGCCGTGTTGGTCACGAGCCTGGGGCACGACGGTGACCAGGAGCAGGCTCTGGTCGAGTCGCTGCTGCGTAGACAGTTGAGCGGCTTGATCATTGCGCCGACGGGTTCCGATCACGGTTACCTGGAGCGCTGGATCGACAAAACTCCGACGGTCTTCGTCGATCGCGCACCCGACGGCCTCAAGGCCGACAGCTTCGTCGACGACGATCACGGCGGGGCGGTGTTGGCCACCGATCATCTGCTTCGGTTGGGACACACTCGCATCGCAGTCATCGGTGACAGTGCCAATATTCCCACCAGCCGGAATCGGCTCGAGGGATACCGAGAGTCGCTGCAGGCCGAAGGAATCGAGTTCGACGAGTCGCTCGTTGCGCTCGGCGTCATGGGCCGCGACGATGCCCGCAACGCCCTGACCGCATTGACCGCACTCGACGATCCACCGACGGCGCTGTTTCTGTCCAACGCACGCGTAGCCATGGCATGCGTGCCGGTGCTGCAGCAGATGGAATTGCTGCATCTGGCGTTCGTCGGATTCGGCGACTTCCCGCTGGCGGATGCAGTGTGGCCGCCGGTGACGGTGATCGACCAGAATCCTGCTCGGCTCGGCCGATTGGCCATCGAGCGACTACTCGGCCGAATCGAGAATCCCGGCAAGCGCTTCAAGCGCCGCAATATCCTCGGCGTCGAGCTCATCGAACGCCGATCCTGCACGCCTGGAAGCGATCACCGCTGCGACTGATCCTGGAGCGCATGCGCAACCAGATCGACCTGCAGTGTGGTCGACAATTCGGCATCGATCCGCAGATGTGGAACACGCGGCTTCTCCACCGGGCGATCCGTCGACCGATGCGCGTCGCGCTCTGCCCCGCGGGCCGCCCGCCGACGCGCCAGCAGCTCCGGCGAGCCGTCGACGTGCACGACCATCGTTGCTGCGGGGGTCACCTGCGAGACCAGTCGTTCCCACTCCGTGCCCGCGGTCAGTTCGCGGGTGAAGGGCGCGACCAGAACGGGGCGCTGACCGATTTCCACGAGGTCCCTCGCAGCAGCGAGCAGCACTGCATACCGGCCGGCACGAATGCGTTCTGCGTGCGGCCCTGCACTGTTCCAGTGCTGCCCGTCCAGTAGCGAATCCAGTTGATCGAGTAGTGGATTGGTGAGTGTATCGAGGTCTAGCAATGCCGTGCCGAAGCGGCGCGCCAGCTCGCGTCCGAGGGTGGTCTTTCCACTTCCTGCAGCACCCGCGACAACCAGAACCGGCAGTTGATCCCGATCGATCACGGAAACGTCTTGACAGACAGGAGGCATGACGTGAATCATACAAGACAACGTTGTCTCGCACCTTTACTACAGCGAACACAATTCCTCCGATCGAGAGTTCACGTGACCGAGCGCGCAAGCATCAAAGACGTCGCCGCATTGGCAGGCGTCAGCTTCAAGACCGTCTCCCGCGTCGTCAACGGCGTGGACACCGTCTTGCCCGAGTTGCGCGAACGCGTCGAGGCCGCGGTGCAGACGCTGAACTACGTCCCCAATTCGGCTGCGCGCTCGTTGAAATCGGGATCGGGCAACACCATCGGCATCGTCGTCGACTCCATCGACGACGTGTTCTTCGCTTCCCTGGTCAGTGCCGTCGAGGATCGGGCACTCGAACACGGACTCGCCGTCATCGTCGGTAGCACCGGGTTCGACGCCCAGCGCGAACGTGACCAGCTGGCGCTGCTGGCCGGTCAACACGTGCGCGGCATCATTCTCGCGCCGGTCGGCGATCACAGCGACTTCCTCGTGCCTCGGCGTCGAACATTGCCCACGGTGACCATCGACCGTTCCATCCCGGGATTCGATTCGGTCATCGTCGACGATTACGGCGCTGCCAAACGAGCCGTCGAGAAACTTGTCGAGGGCGGGCACACCCGAATTGCGTTGCTCGGCTTCGACGATCGACTGCAGACCGCGCAGTTGCGCCGTGAGGCGTATTTCGATGTTCTCGCGAACCTCGGCCAGAAGCCGGACGTGGCACTTGCTCCCCCGGTGTCGCACGCCGCCGATTCGGTACGGCCCGTGGTGAAGAAGCTACTGGCACTGCGCAATCCACCGACCGCCTTCTTCGTCGCCAACGCACGTCATGCGACGGCCGTGGTATCGGTGCTGCACGAAATGGATCGCACCGACGTGGCGATGGTCTCGTTCGGTAATTTCTCGCTCGCCGATGCCGTCAGTCCATCGGTGACGTGCATCGACCAAGACCCGTATCGCATCGGCACACTCGCGTTCGATCGGCTGGTGCAGCGTTTCGACGATCCCTACCTCGAACCGGAGCAACAGGTCGCGCCCACCACGTTGGTGGAAAGACTCTCGCATGCACTCCCCCTACCCGTACAGAAATGAGACCAACTCCGTGAACCCCAGACTTGTTGCGGGACTGGACCTCGGGAGCACCGGCGTCAAAGTACTCGTCACCGACGATGCCGGCACCGAAATGCTCATCGAGCAGAGTCCGACACCGTGGCGTCACGGCCCGGGCGGTACCACCGATCTCGCGGCCGAGGACTTGCTCGCCACCATCGCGAATCTGTTCGAGGCCGTCGCGCGCCGACTGCCCGAGGTGACCGGCGATCCCGCGTCGCGCATCGATGCGATCGCAGTGTCCGGAATGGGTGAGACGGGCTTCCTTCTGGATCAAGACAACGTTGTCCGAGCGCCGGCATTCGCGTGGTTCGATCCCCGAGGGCAACAGCAGGTCGATTCACTACCCCAGGATCTTCGTGATCGGTTCGCCGGCAAGACAGGCCTGCCCGTCGGCGTCCAGGTATCAGTGGTCAAGATCGCGCACCTCCGCGACAACGGATTGAACCTGGCCGAACTGCGCTGGTTCAATCTGCCCGAGTTCGTCGTGTTGGCCCTCGGTGGCCGCGCGGTGGCCGACTACTCGTTGAGTTCCCGGACCGGACTGCTCGATCAGAACACCGGCGAGCCGTGGACGGAGATGTTGACACACTTGGGCGTCGGGGCCGAGTTCATCCCGCCCCTCGTCGACGCAGGCACCGACCTGGGGGTCGCAACCGGACATGCACTTCCCGACGCCATCGTGGGGGCACGGTTGACCGTGGCCGGTCACGACCACCTCGTCTCCGCCGTATCGGGTGGGGCAATCCCCAACGATCGATATCACGTGTCGATGGGCACCGCCGAGGTTCTGCTGCGAGTGCTCGACGCTCCTCTGACTACCGCAGCGCGAAGCCGTCTGGCCGATCACCTGATCAACTCGGTGCGGCATGTGGTTCCTGGCCAACACGTACTCGTCGCCGGGGTCAAGACCGGACTGTTGATGCGACGGGCGTTGCAGATGTGTGACATCACCGACCGCGCCGGGCGTGACCTGCTCGATCAGCGAGTGTGCGCGTTGCCTGCCGCCGGACCGTCCACCGACGGCGGGATAGAGATCGCCGGGGCGCGCAACGATGACGGCGTGCTGTCCATCACCGTGCGCACCGACGGGGTGAACTCGGCGGAGCTGTTCCGTTCGATCCTGTTGCACGGCAACGAGGAGATCGCCCGCCTCATCGCTGCCCTCGACGCCGAGGTTGCGCCCGCTCGGACCACGCTGCTCACCGGCGGTTGGGCGGGCATGGCCAGCGTCCGGGATGCCCGCGCGCAGGTGCTCCCTGATGTCTCGGTGTCGACCCGCTCTCAGGACACCGCTTACGGCGCAGCACTGTTCGCTGCGCGACTACTGACGCTCATAGAAATCTGAGCCCACATTTCTGCAACGAGACAACGTTGTCTCACTTGCTCGCATCCCCAACCCATCACCAGGAGAAGACAATGAACGAACTCACCACCCTCGAGCGTCGCGGAATGGCCGCCATCTCCACCGCCGACGGCAACATGCTCATCGTCGCCGGAGATCAGCGCAACGGCATGAAGGCGGTCATGACGGACGCTCCCGACGGACCCGGCTCGGTCACGCTCGAGCAGCTCGCCGACGCCAAGGCCGATCTGGTTCGCTACCTCGGCAATCACGCCCCGGCGATCCTGCTCGACCCCGAGGTCGCACTGCCGAAGATCGTCGACGAGGGTGTGCTCTCGCGCAACACCGCACTCGTCGTCGGCATGGACGCCTCGGGCTTCGAGGAGACCGATGGACTGCGGTACACCCGGTACGTCGACGGAGTCACCCCGCGCGTCGTACGCGACCTCGGTGGCGACGTCGCCAAGATGCTGTTCTACATGCGCCCCGAACGGCAGGGCGTCGATTCCCTTGTCGCCGAGGAGATCCGCGACCTCGTCAAGGCCTGCTCCGCCGAGGGCCTGCTGCTCATCGTCGAAATCCTGACCTACAAGCTCGAGGGCGAATCGGACGAGGAATACAAGGCCGGCTTCGGCAAGATCATCGCCGACTCCACCCGCATCTCGGTCGAATGCGGTGCCAAGGTGCTCAAGCTCCCCTACCCCGGTTCCGCCGAGGCATGTGCAGCCGTTACCGAAGCGGCACAGGGTGTTCCGTGGGCAGTGCTGTCGGCGGGCGTCGACCACGAGACGTTCATCGAGCAGGTGCGCATCGCAGTGGCCAACGGCGCGCGCGGCGCGATGGCAGGCCGCTCACTGTGGAAGGACAGCATGGCCGTCTCCGCCGAGATCCGCGAGGACCTCCTCACCAACCGTGCACTCCCCCGTCTGCGCGAGCTGAACGAGGCCGTCGACAACTGACCACCGTCCTTCGACCGAGCCCGGACACCACGTCTCGGGTTCGGTCGACGCCGTTCTGGGTAGCGTGAACCCATGACGCACCCCTCGACGCACCTCGACATAGTCGCCGCTCCCGGCGTGTTCGCCGACTTCGCGACCGCGCAGGAACTGGTCGCCAGGGCGCTGTCGGTCCGAGGACTGACCGGCGGAATCGTCGACACCGCAGCCGGTTCCGACGAGGTGATCGTCGTTCCCGGTGACGGAATCCCGATCGACACGGCGTCGTACAGCAGTGCAGTTCGAGTCGATCTGGGCCAGTGCACACCGGACAGATCACCGGGCATCCGCACTCACATTCGCGGCCGCGGGCTCGACGGTCTGCGATTTGCGATCGACAGCGTGTACTTCCACCGCTTTCACCCCGGGACGATCCTGCACTACGGGGATCACCCCGAGCAACGCGTCGAGCAGCGGTTACCCGAGGGCGATGGCCCGTTTCCCGTCGCCGTGCTGATCCACGGTGGCTACTGGCGTTCGCGATGGGAATTCGACCTGATGGACGCGATGGCCGTCGATCTGACCGGGCGGGGTTACGCCACGTGGAACGTCGAATATCGTCGCCCCGACGAACACGGGTGGGATGCGATGACCGGCGACGTCGCGTCCGCTCTGGCGGCGCTGGAGACGGCACCCGGCAGTCTTGATCTGTCCCGAACAGTGCTGATGGGGCACTCGGCGGGCGGTCAACTCGCTCTGCGCCTCGCAGCCGATTCGGCCGGAAAGGCCGTAACCCCTGCTCTCGCAGTGAGTCTGGCCGGCGTGCTCGATCTGAAGGTCGGCGATGAGCGCTGGCTCGGTGAGGGTGCGGTGTCGAATGCGATCGGTGCGCGATTCGCCGGTGCGCAGGAGACGTACGAGGCATCGTCGCCGATCGCGAGGCTTCCGCTCGGAGTTCCGCATCTGGTGGTGTGCGCGGTATCGGACGATCCCAACCTGCTCGAGATCAGTCGGGCGTACTACGCCGCCGCGTCGGCGGGCTCGGATTCGGTCGGCTCGGTCGAAGGACCCGGGGGCCACTTCGCGGTCATAGACCCCGCGGCGGAGATCTATCAGGACATGGTTCGCGAGGTCGACGCCCGAATCCGAGGTACCCGAGACCACGCGTCCGAGTAAGTCCGTATCGTGCATGGTGTGACGCGCAACACAACGACGTGTATGCCGAGACTTCAGGAGCGAGATCGATGAAGAGCACCATGCAGGACACCCCACTGTCCATCGGCCAGCTGGTTCGATTCGGGACGTCCATTCACTCCTCGGCCGAGATCACCACCTGGACGGACACCGGTCCGACCACGGTGACCTTCGGGGAATTGGGTAGGCGGGCAGCGCAACTGGCACACGGTCTGCGGTCGATCGGCATCGACGACGATCAGCGCGTCGGAACGTTCATGTGGAACAACGCCCCGCACATGGAGGCGTACATGGCGATTCCTGCGATGGGCGCGGTGCTGCACACGCTGAACATCCGACTCTTTCCCGAGCAGCTCACCTACATCGTCAATCACGCCGAGGATCAGGTGATCATCGCCGACGCGAGCCTGCTCCCCCTGCTGACACCCCTGCTGCCGACGTTCGAGACCGTGCGGCATCTCGTCGTCGTCGGCGTCGACCCGACGCAGGTCACTGCACCCGACGGTATCGAGGTGCTGGGTTACGAGGACCTACTCGCAGGCAAGCCGGAGGAGTTCGACTGGCCCGAGCTCGACGAACGATCCGCTGCCGCAATGTGTTACACCTCGGGCACCACCGGCGACCCCAAGGGGGTCGTCTATTCACATCGCTCCATCTACCTGCATTCGATGCAGGCCTGCATGACCGACGCGATGGCAATTGCGCAGTCCGACAAGGTCTTGGCCATCGTGCCGATGTTCCACGCGATGTCGTGGGGATTGCCCTATGCAGCGCTGATGGTCGGTGCGTCACTGATCATGCCCGACAGGTTTCTGCAGCCGGCTCCGTTGGCGGAGATGATGTCGACACTGCGTCCGACAGCCGCGGCGGCCGTTCCGACCATCTGGCAGGCCCTGCTCGCTCACCTGGACGAGCACCCGGCCGATCTGTCGAGTCTGCGTGACGTGGTGGTCGGCGGTGCCGCGTGTCCACCGAGTTTGATGCGGGCGTTCCACGAGAAGTACGGGGTGCACATCTCGCAGGCCTGGGGCATGACCGAGACCTCGCCTCTGGGCACGTCCGGCAAGCCCGATGCCGGGCTGTCGGCTGAGGACGAGTTCGATTTACGTTGCACGCAGGGCAGATTCGTCGCCGGGGTTCGCGCACGACTCGTCGACGATGCAGGCACGGTGTTGCCGTGGGACGGTGCGACCGTCGGTGAACTCGAAGTCCGTGGCCCATGGATCACCGGCAGCTACTATCGCGCCGACGCAGACGACAAGTTCGACGACGGCTGGCTGCGGACCGGTGACGTGGGCACCATCTCCGAGGGCGGCTACCTACGACTGACCGATCGCTCCAAGGACATCATCAAGTCCGGGGGCGAGTGGATCTCGTCGGTGGAGCTCGAGAACCAGGTGATGGGGCATCCGGCAGTTCGCGAGGCTGCGGTGATCGGAGTGCCCGATCCGAAGTGGGACGAGCGGCCCCTGGTGGCCGTAGTCGTCCGCGAGGGCGCATCGGTGACAGCCGAAGAACTCAAGGAGTTCCTCGACAGCCGCGTCGCGCATTGGCAGCTGCCGGAGCGATGGACCTTCATCGACGAGGTCCCGAAAACCAGCGTCGGCAAATACGACAAGAAGCGACTGCGTAGCTCGCATGCCGACGGGGCATTGAACGTCATCGAGTTGGTCTGATCCGGTCGGCGAGTTACACGTCCCTCACACGACCTACGAATACCAGTAATGGTCTACCCCTAACGTCGTAACCGACATCGACGACAGGGAGCCCCGGACAGTGTTGATCAACCGTTGTGCAGCGGCACTGGCGGTGACCACGGCCTTTCTCCACCTGAGGATGGGGATCGGCAGCGCACTCGGTGTTGTGGTCGCCGCCATGGCGGTGGTGTGCCTGCTGTGTGCTGCCGATCTGTGGCGGTCGACGAGCAATCGTCCATGGGTGATCATGGCGACGTCGAGCGCCGTGATGCTGCTTGCGCATGCCTCCGGTCCGGCGGGTCATCATCAGGCCCTCGTCACCGACAGCGTCAGCGACGTCTCGGCGGCCTCGATTCTTGCTGCGACCGAACTCGCGCTCGCCGCCGTCGTCGTTTTCCTTCGCACGCGCCGCATTCCGCCGGAACTTCTCCACTACCCATTGCAGGAGCCACGATGACCGATACCTTTGCGCCCGTTGTAGTTCACCCCCTCGAACCGCTGACCCCGCAGGAGATTTCGAGGACGTCGGCGATCGTGACTCGCGAGCGGAGCCTGACCTCCGCTGCGCGCTTCGTCTACATCGAGCTGCTGGAGCCGACCAAAGTCGATCTGCAGCAATCGGATACGGACCGTCGGGCATTCGTCGTCCTGCGTGACCGTGACGCTCATGCCACCTTCGAGGCAGTGGTCTCGCTCGCTCATGATGCTCTGATCAGTTACACCGAGATCGCCGATGCCCAGCCACCCATCACGCTGGAGGAATTCCTTCGCTGCGAGGACGTCATCAAGGCCGATCCACGGTGGCAGGAGGCGATGGTCAAGCGCGGCGTCACCGATTTCTCGCTGGCGATGGTGGACAAGTGGGCCAGCGGCCACACCATGGAGGGTGACAACCCCGGTGGTCGACGCCTCGCCCGCCCGCTGACGTTCGTACGAAGCGAAGCGCAGGAGAACGGATATGCGCGGCCCGTCGAGAACCTCGTCGTCACAGTCGATATGGACACGATGGAGGTGGTCGACGTCGCAGACACCGGAGTGGTGCCCATCCCACAGACTCCCGGCAACTACCTACCCGGATTCTACGAACGCCCCGGAAACGTCCCGGAGTTCCCCCAGCAACGCGCACCGATGAAGAAGATCGACATCACCCAACCCGACGGTCCATCGTTCACGGTGGACGGCCACTACGTCGAGTGGGCGAATTGGCGCTTGCGCGTCGGCTTCACACCCCGTGAGGGGTTGGTGCTGCACGACGTCGGTTACGTCGATCGCGGAACCCTGCGGCCGATCATCCATCGGGCGTCGCTGTCGGAAATGTACGTACCGTACGGCGATCCCGGTGACAGCCAGTGGAACAAGAACGTGTTCGACGAGGGCGAGTACGGTTTGGGCGTTCTCGCCAATTCGCTTCAGCTGGGCTGTGATTGCCTCGGTGAGATTCACTACTTCGACGCGTACGTCAACGATCAGGACGGTCAGCCGATCGAACTTCCGAATGCGATCTGCATGCACGAGGAGGACTTCGGCATCGGTTGGAAGCACACCGACTTTCGCGACAACGTGGGCCAGGTCCGACGCAACCGTCGGCTCGTGGTGTCGTTCTTCGCCACCGTGGGCAACTACGACTACGGCTTCTACTGGCATCTGTATCTCGACGGGTCCATCGAGTTCGAGATCAAGCTGACCGGCATCATTTCCACCGGCGCGATCGAGCGGGGCACGATGCCCGAGTTCGGCACGCTCGTCGCGCCCGGGCTCTACGGGCCGCATCATCAACACTTCTTCAGCGTTCGCCTGGACATGAACGTCGACGGGCCACGCAATAATCTCTTCGAACTCGAAGCCGAGGCCGTTCCCGTCGGGCCGGACAATCCGCACGGAAACGCGTGGCGGCAGACCAAGCGCCATCTCGTCACCGAATCGCAGGCGCAGCGCGTCGCCGATCCACTCCGGGCTCGTTCGTGGTTGATTGCCAACGCGGACAAAAGGAACAAGCTCGGTGGGCACATCGGGTACAAGATCGAGCCGTCCGGTGCGGTCGCTCTGCCTCTGGCACAGCCCGGTTCGCAGCAGGCTCGCCGAGGCGGGTTCGCCACCAAGCACATGTGGGCGACGCCGTACGCCGAACGGGAACGCTACGCAGCCGGTGAGTACGTGGCCCAGAATCCCGGCTACGACGGCCTGGTGGCATACGCCGCGCAGGATCGCTCACTCGAAGACGCAGACCTGGTCATCTGGCCGACCATTGCCGCGCACCACGTGGTGCGCCCCGAGGATTGGCCGGTCATGCCGGTCAGCCATGTGAGCCTGCACCTCAAGCCCACGGGATTCTTCGACGGCAATCCGATGCTGGATCTGGCACCGGAGACGCCGAAGCTCGCTGGGCACTGCTGCACCGAGTAGCCAACCAAGTCCAGGCCCGGGGACTACGGTCTCCGGGCCTGCTTTTTACGTCGACGTCTCGGTGACCGACGCACTCACCAGCGACGAGGTGCGCACACTCAATCGCGTTCGGTCGGCTCGAAACAGGTCCACCGAATATTCGACGGGTCGTTCGGACTGGTCGTATCCGATGCGTTCGAGCTTCAGGATGGGCGTTCCCTCGGGTTGCCGGAGCAGCGAGCCCGCAGGCGCACTGATCGTCGCCAATTCGATGGATTCGTCTGCCATACAGACCGATACGCCGAGCCTGGTACGCAGAGCCTCGTACACCGAGTTCAACGGGGTCTCCAGAACTCGGCCACAGATGCTGTCGCTGAGGTACATCTGCTCGAGCGACAGTGTGTCGCCGTCCGCGAAGCGCAGTCGCAGCAGCGATACCACCGGTCCGTCTCCCAGCACCTGCGCCGCCTCCGGGCTCGGCTCGGCGATCCGCGCCGAGATGACCTTGGTCCCGTCGCGAAATCCCTGTTCGTGCAGCATCTGTGGCACGCCCTTGACGGTGTTGAGGCTTCGCAGCAGTCGCCGGCTCTGACAGAGGGACTGCGCACTTTCCGGCGACGACGAACCCGGTGTCACCGAGGTCAGGAACGCACCGCCGGCTCTCCCCTTCGTCCGTCGGATGACGCCGTCGCGTTCGAGAAGATCCAATGCTTTGCGCAGCGTCGTCCGTGACGTGCCGAGTCGCTCGGCCAGTTCGCGTTCGGGAGGCAACCGAGCGACGGACCGCGATTCGAGCTCGGCAGCCAACCGAAGAAGCGCCGCGTGCGTCTGCTCCATCAACAGCACCGAATCACCTCGATTCACTCGTCACGACTGCAGAAGCCCATTCAATCTTCAATCAGGCCCGAGCAACACCCCTCGACCTGGGCATTAACGCACGATTAACACGGCGGGTGTCCTATGACCCGCAACCAGGTCACGCGTTACACGACGTTCACGTATCGACGAGAAAACCAGAAATGGTCTACGCCCATCGTTGCACTTACCCGAGAACGCAACATCTACCGAAGGGTGCAACACCGTGGAGGATTCCAGGTCGGCACGCGCCGCTCTCGGCGTGGAGCTCGCCCGCTCGGCGGGCGACATCGCTCGTCGCTGGTTCGACACCTCAGCCCTCACCGTCGAACAGAAACAGGACGGTTCCCCTGTTACACAGGCGGATCGCGATATCGAGACGCACATCAGAGCCGGCGTCGCCCAGCACTTCCCCACCGACGGCTTTCTCGGGGAGGAGTTCGGTGAAACCAGTGGCACGTCCGACTACCGATGGATCGTCGACCCGATCGACGGCACCAAGTCGTTCGTGCACGGAGTTCCGCTGTACGCCAACCTGATTGCGCTCGAAGAGGGCGAGCAGATCGTCTTCGGCGTCATCAACCTACCCAGCGCAGACATCCTCATGCACGCCGAGCGCGGCAAAGGGTGCTGGAAAAATGGTGAGCAGGTACATGTTTCGACCAGGACAGATCTGGACGGTGCCTATGTGATGGCAACCTGGCTCGAGGACTGGCACCCGGATACCATCGTCGACCTCCACGCCACGGGTGCCGTGCTGCGCACGTGGGGCGACGCCTACGGCTACATGATGGTCGCGAGCGGCCAGGCCGACGCGGTGGTCGACTACACGACGCAGATCTACGATCTTGCCCCCATGCCGGTGATCATCGAGGAAGCCGGCGGCACGTTCACCTCGCTCGACGGAGCGCGAGACTTCGACAAAGGCAACGGGATTGCGACCAACGGCGCAATTCACGACTCGGTTCTCAAAATAGTCAACCAAGGATGACGCACATGAAAGAGTACATTCGCGGCCTGAGCCGAAAGAGCATCATGACGTTCTTCGGCGGTATCTACGCTCTCGCTCTGCTCTTCGCACTGTTCCCCCCGCTGTACATGTGGGGCAGTGGCATTCGCTACGAGATTCTCGGCATTCCGTTCGCCATCATGTACTGGCTGATCAACGGAGTCGTTCTGGGACTCACTCTCTGGGGTCTCTACATCGTCGAGGACATCCGCGGCGAACTCGACGAGGATCTCCTCCCCGCTACCGCACCGCTGACTGGAGAATGACATGTTGATCATGCTGGGAATGCTCGGCGTCTTCTACGCCGTCGTCATCTTCATCCTCTACACCACCCAACAGAAGACCTCCCCCACGTTCGACGAGTACTCGGTGGGCGGTCGCAGCTACGGTCCCTGGTACGTCGCGATGAGCTACGTCAACTCGTGGTGGCCGGGCTCGGTGTTCATCGCGTTCTTCGGACTCGCCAGCGGCGCAGGCGTATTCGGACTGTACGGCCTCGCGTACTCCAGCCTCGGTGTCGCCATGATGTACTTCATGGCGACCCGAGCGTGGCGCTGGGGAGCGAAGTACAACCTGCGATCGCAGCCCGATCTGCTCGGCCTGCGCTTCAACTCGCGCGGCACCAAGATCGTTGCCAGCGTCATCGGTATCGTCTCGCTCTTCCCCTGGGTAGTGCTCGGCATGCAGGCACTCGGCGAGGTCTTCCAGATCGCCAGTGCCGGAGCATGGTCGGTCACCACGTGCCTGTTCGTCGGCCTGGCCGTCATCGTCATCCGCCAGTACTGGACCGTCAAGATGGGCATGCGCGGCCTGATCATGACCGACATGTTCCAAGGTCTGGTCGCCTACGTCTTCTCTGCGGCACTGTGCCTGATTCTGCTCTCCGGTGTCGCCGGCGGTCCGATCAGCTTCTCGACCCTCGGAGACGTCGCCGACGAGTACCTGCGCGTTCCCGGCGACGGCGACTCCTACGGCCCGTTCTACCTCTTCGCGCTCATCTTCACCGGTGTCGTCGGATCGCTGTGCTGGCCGACGAGCTTCCAGCGCATCTACACCGCATCCAGTGTTCGCGCAGTCAAGTCCGGCACCATCCGCACCGTGCTGATCTCCGGCGTCTTCTACTCCCTGCTCATGCTCGTCGGCATCGCCGGCACGGTCATTCCCGCCGTCGCCGACTCGCCGCAGACCGGCTGGTTCACCATTGCCGAAAACTACGGCGGGACGTGGCTTCTGGGGCTCGCCGCCACCATGGTGTTCGCCGCGTCCATGGGCCACATCGACGGCAGCGTGCAGGTCTGCGGACTGCAGATCGCCAACGACATCGTCAACTCCGACAAGCGCAAGCTCACCGACAGCCAGCTCACCAAGGTGGCCAAGACGAGCATGCTCGCGTTCATGGCCGCCGCAGCCATCGTCGCGTACGCCACCTTCAACATGACGCGCCTGCAACTCCTCGCGCAGATCTCGTACCAAGGCGTTGTGCAGCTTGCCATTCCGCTGTTCCTCGGCATCTTCTGGCGAGGCGGCAACGGTAAGGGCGCAGTCGCCGGAATGATCTCCGGCTTCACCGTCGCACTGGTGCTCACCGCCATCTTCCCGGACGACATCGTCGGACTCGGCAGCCTCACCGGTGGCGTCGTCGGCATGGCCGTCAACCTGGCCGTGTTCCTCATCGTCTCCAAGGCCACCGGAACCACCGCCGAGGAGAAGGCCCGCGTCGACGAGATGTTCGAGGTCGGCAAGCGTCCTACCCGCACGGCACCGGTCGACCTGTCCTTCGAGGACCAGATCGAAGAACTGGCCACCAACCCCGCACCGGAAAAGATCTGACCGTGACATTTCTCGACGACTTCACCGCTATGTCGCAGTTCGGTGCCACCGCCGCCGGTGGTGTGCACCGCGAGGCAGCAACCGCCGACGACGGTCGAACCAGGCGGTTCCTCGCCGACTGGTTCGACCGGCACGGCTTCACCACCACTGTCGACGCGGTGGGAAACATGTACGGCACCGTCGAATTTGCGCCAGGCGCACCGTACGTCCTCGTCGGTTCGCATCTCGACAGTCAGCCGACCGCCGGGAAGTACGACGGGGCCTACGGGGTCCTCGCCGCAGCCCACGCTGCGTACGAGGTTGTCGAGTGTGTCGAACGTGGCTCGGTCGCAGCACAATTCAACCTTGCGGTGGTGAACTGGTTCAACGAGGAAGGCTCCCGCTTCTCGCCCAGTCTGATGGGAAGCGGGGTCTTCATCGGCAAGTTCGAGGCCGACGACATCCTGAAGGTCACCGACCGTAGTGGTGTCAGCGTGCGGGATGCTTTGTCCGATATCGGTTTCCACGGCAATGATTCCGCTCCCGAGGCCGCCTCCTACGCCGAGATCCACATCGAACAAGGTCCCATCCTCGAGAGCACAGGCACGACGATCGGCATCGTCACCGCCAACTGGGCCGCACGGAAGTACTCGATCAGCGTGCACGGTGAGCAGTCGCACACCGGCGCAACTCATATGGCCCTGCGCCACGACGCGTTGGTCGGCGCATCCCGTATCGTGCTCGCTGCCCGCGATCTCACGACCCAGTTTCCGGAACAGGCGCTGCTGGCCTCGGTCGGCGAGTTCGACGTCGAACCCAACTCCCCCATCGTCGTGCCGTCGAAGGTCACCATGGCCATCGACATCCGGTCCTCCGATCCCGAGGTTCTCGAGCAGGCCCACGAGAAGATGCTTGCAGCAATCGATTCCGTGAACGCCGACGGGGAGGTGCGGGTCAGCATCGACACCTCGGCGCTGCGTCCGTCCACGAGCTACCAGATCGAGGGCGTCGAACTCGCCGAAGAAGCCGCCGAGGCCCTCGGATTGTCGTGTCGACGGATGCTCACCATGGCAGGCCACGACTCGGTGAATCTCAAGGACGTCGTTCCGACGGTGATGCTGTTCGTCCCCAGCGTCGACGGCATATCGCACAGCGAGAAGGAGCTCACCCACGACACCGACCTACTCGACGGCGTGAAGATGCTCGCCGAGACGGTCGCGCGCATGGTGCGCGGCGATATCGGGGTCGGCCTGCCCGTCGAATTCGCCGGCACGAAAGGCACTCGATGAATCCCCTCTTGACGAAGACGATCGCCGAGATTCGCGAGGCGTTCGGCACCGGTGAGACCACTCCCCTACACCTGCTCGATGCCACGCTGGAGCATCTGGCGGCCATCGACCCCGTGATCAATGCGATGGCGTACGTGGATGAATCGGGTGCACGTGCGGCAGCTCAGGCCGCGACCGATCGATTCGTATCCGGTCGCGCCCGGGGCGACTTGGACGGCATTCCGGTGACGATCAAGGACAGCATCCATGCGATCGGCATGCCGTGGCGGCACGGCGTCGCCGCGAATGCGGACCTGCCGATGTCGACCGTCGACGCCCCACCGGCTGCGCGACTGAAGGAAGCCGGTGCAGTCATCGTCGGGAAGACGACCATGCCCGACATGGGGATGATGGCAGCGGGCGTCAGCTCGCTGTACGGAGTCACCCGCAATCCCTGGGACCTCTCGCGCAACACCGGCGGGTCCAGTGCCGGCGCAGGTGCGTCGTTGGCGTCGGGCACCGGTTTCGGTTCTGTCGGTTCCGATATCGCCGGGTCGGTCCGGTTGCCTGCGGGACACTGCGGTCTCGTCGCATTGAAGCCGACGCAGGGCCGCATTCCGCATACCGCTCCGTCGACCATGCGATCGGCCGGTCCGATGGCGCGCACCGTCGACGATCTCATCGATCTCTACGGTGTCATCTCGAGGCCCGATCCACGGGACACGTGGAGCCTGCCCTACGAGGACACCACCGACATACGCGGGGGCCTGGCTCCTGCCGGACTGCGCATCGGCGTCATGCTGGACATGGGCTACGGTCCCACCGTTTCCGACGACGTACAGGCCGTGGTGCGTTCTGCCGCAATGCAACTGAGTGCAGCGGGTGCCGTGGTCACCGAAATGCCGCCGATCTTCGGCTCAGATCCGTACCCGGCGTTGGATCGCCTGTTCCAGGTTCGTGCGCGCACCGAGTGGGAGGCCATTCCCGAGGATCGTCGATCGCGGGTACTGCCCGCGGTCGCGGACTGGGCCACGGCGGCGGCAGAGTATTCGGCGGCTCGGTTCTCGCGCGACACCGATGCGGTGATGCGCTCGCAGGAGACGATTCGGGCGCAGACGGCCGAATTCGACTTCGTCATCTCGCCGGTCATTCCGACGGTGGGTTTCGGGGCCGAAGAGGTCGGGCTCGACCCGGCACAACCATTGGGCCACTGCAGTTTCACCGCGTGGTTCAACCAGACCGCACAGCCTGCCTCGGCACTCTGCTTCGGCTTCAGCGCACACATGCCCGTCGGAATCCAGGTCGTCGGACCGCGGTTCGCAGATCAGGCGGTGCTCCGGCTGACGAAATGGCTCGAGAGCGCACGCGGATTCGAGATGGACTGGCCGACAGCTGTGGCCGCTGACACGATCGGAGCACTGGGATGACTGTCCGACAGACACTGAGCGAGTTGGGTATCTGGGCGACGGGCGACCTGACGCTTGAACCCGGAACCACGATGGCGAGCCCCAGCTGGTGGGGCGCTGACTCCGAGCGCTATTCGGCGCGGGCCGAGGTTGAGGACTCCGGTGCGGGCTCGGCCGCGTACGTGAAGGTGATGGAACCACATGCCCGCGACTACATCGATGTCGCAGCATCGTTCTCCGCTGCAACCGCGGCCGGTGACGCGGGCGTCGGCCCCACTGTCTTCTTCTCCGACGCAGCGTCCGGTGTGCTGGTGATGGAGGATTTCACCGGACTGTGTTCGACCGCAACGCTGGATCTGTTCGACGAGGACACGAATGTCGAGAAGCTCGTGGCGCTGCGGACGTCCGTTCATGGGCTCAGCGGAATCACCAGACGTGCTTCGGTGTTCGAGGATCTGGCGCATGTGCGGGGCCTGGTCGAGCGGGTCGGCGGCGCATTGCCGGCCGACTTCGACTGGATGCTGCGCACTCTCGGGCCCGCCGAAGCGCGAATCGAGAGCGCCGGCGTCGACGCGGTTCCATGTCACGGCGACGGCAATGTCTCCAACGTCCTGGTGCTCGACGACGGCAGCATGCGACTCGTCGACTGGGACGTTGCGGCGCTGATGGATCCGCTGCAGGACATCGGTGCGTTGCTCGCAGAGATCCGCCCGTTCGACACCGACGCACGCGAGGTGTTCGAGATGATGTGGGGGTCGTTCGACAGTGCGCTGTTCGATCGCGCCCGCATCTACGGCATCGCCGACTGCGTGCGGTGGGCCCTCATCGGCTTGTACGCGGACGCGATGAGGCCGGGTACCCACGAGTATTCGAAGTTCTCCGACTGGCAGTTCCTGAGGGCGCGCGCTGGACTGCGCGACCCGCATTTCGACGACCGAGTACGGAATATCTGAGGTGGCCATGAACGAGATCGCACTGGGATCCGCCCACACCGAACCCGAACGGCAGGTGGAGAAAGCCCTCGCCGCTGTTGCGGAGTGGGAGGGACTGAACATCACCTATACCCCGGTACCCGGAGGGTTGATGAACAGCAATTGGCGCATCACCGTCGAGGGAAAACCGAAGCGCTACTTCATGAAGCTCCCCGGTGCCGGAACGAATTCCTTCATCGATCGGTCTCTGGCCAACGAAGCTGCGCGTCGCGCAGGTGCTTTGGACATCGGACCCGAGGTGGTGCTGTTCGATCCAGTGACCGGCGTGGAGGTCATCGAGTTCCTCGAAGGCTATCGGGCGTGCACCAACGGTGACCTCAAGCGCCCGGAGATTCCCCTGGGCATGATCGATCTGTATCGCGTGCTGCATTCGGGAAGCAAGCTCAGCATCACGAAGACGATTTTCGACATGATCGACGAACACCTCGATCAGGTTGCCGAACTCGGCGTGCGGTTGCCGCGTGACGCCGAGGTGATTCTCGCGGAATACGGGCAGGCGAAGAACGCGATGCTGGCGTCCGGTCTGGATCTGGTTGCGTGTCACAACGACCCGATGCCGGGCAACATCCTGATCGGCGACGGTCTACCGATGAAATTGGTGGACTACGAGTTCGCGTCAAACAACGACCGCGCGTACGAGCTGGCCGTGATGATCACCGAGATGTTCTACGGCGAGCAGCAGACGATGGAATTGATCGAAGAGTTCTACGGCAAAGCCGAGTGGTCGATGATCTCCCGGGTGCAGGTGTGCAGCGCGCTCGCCGACGTCAAATGGGGGCTGTGGGGTTGTATGAACCACAAGCTCAGCACCGCATGGGATTTCGACTACCACAAGTACGGAACCTGGAAGCTTGCCCGCGCGCGGATGAAGATGGCGGATCCGCGTTGGGCGTTCTGGCTGCAGGGGTTGTGAGGTGACCACACTCGATCGCGTCGGAGCCCTGAGCGTCAACGGTTTCGATGCATCCTCGGCCGTGGGGCTCAGCACCCGCACGCTCGATCTGGTCGAGCGTCGAAGGCGAGTACTCGGGCCCGCCTATCACCTGATGTACGAGACACCGCTCGAGTTGGTACGAGGCGAGGGTGTGTATGTGTACGACGCCGATGGCACGAGATACCTCGACATGTACAACAACGTGGCCAGCGTGGGGCATTGCCATCCCAGGGTGGTCGAGGCCGTCACTCGGCAGATGTCGTTGATCAACACGCACACGCGATACTTGCACGATGCGGTGATCGGCTACGCCGAGGATCTGGTCGGTACCTTCCCCGACCGGTTGGACACCGCGATGTTCACGTGCACCGGGTCCGAGGCCAACGACCTCGCTCTCCGCATCGCGCGGCACGCGACCGGCCGCCAGGGCATCATCGTCACCGAAAGCGCCTATCACGGCGGGACTGTGGATGTGGCGGCATGTTCGCCGTCGATGGGTCCGGCGTCCGTTCGCGACACTCCGTGGTTGCGGACGGTTCCGGCACCGGATGCGTACCGGGTCGAGGGCGACCTGGGAACGTGGTTCGCCGAACAGGTGCAGACGCAGATCGACGACCTGGCCGCCTCCGGTATCGGTATCGCAGCTCTGCTGATCGACTCGATCTTCGCATCCGACGGGATCTTGCCGGAGCCCACACCCTTCCTGAAGCCCGCGGCAGATGTCGTTCACGCCGCGGGCGGAATGTTGATCGCCGACGAGGTGCAGCCGGGATTCGGCCGGCTGGGCGCGTCGATGTGGGGCTTCGAGCGGCACGGGTTGCTGCCCGACATCGTCACGATGGGCAAACCGATGGGCAACGGCATGCCCATCGCCGGACTGGTGATGCCGAGCTCGTTGGCGGAACAGTTCGGACGAGACCTGCGCTATTTCAACACCTTCGGTGGTAATCCGGTGACCATCGCTGCGGCGCAAGCGGTGCTGGACGTGATCCGAGACGAGGACTTGGTGGCCAATTCGGCCGCGATGGGTGAGCGCATGCTGGCAGGCCTGAGCACGGTCGCTGATCGCGTCGATTCCATCGGGGACGTCCGGGGTGCGGGGTTGTTCGTCGGAGTCGAATTCATCGGCCCTGCAGGTCGACCGGATCCGGCCGAGGCACTGCGCGTAGTCAACGCGATGAAGAAACGCGGGGTGTTGATCTCGGCCACCGGCCTGTACGGAAACACGTTGAAGATCAGACCGCCGTTGACCATCGAGGCGGCGGACATCGACTACTTCCTCGAACAGTTCGCGGCGGTCGTGGCATGACGGGTGGGGCTACCTTCACCGGGCTGCTCGGGCGCTGGACGGCGCGTGACGGGGACTCGTCGGACCTCGTTGCTCGCGAGACCCAGCAGAGCGTTGTGGCAGATTGCTACACTGGCGTTACTGCTGCGGCGATAGGACATCACATGGGCACCACCTCGTCTCTACGTATCGACGACGAACTCTACGATGCGGCAAAAGTGGCCGGATCTGCTGCAAGCCGAAGTGCCGCCCAACAGATTGCCCACTGGGCATTGATCGGCCGTGAGATGGAGCTTTCCCATCGAGTCTCGGCACGCGATATTGCCGATGTGCTCGCAGGTAAGGCGCGCTATGACGACCTGACGCCGCACAGGCAGGCCGTCGTTCGCGCGGAGTGGACAGAACAGATCGAATCCGTGACGGAGTCGCTCGACTTCGAGAGTGAATTCACTGCAGAAGGTCGCTCGTACGTCGAGTCCGACGAGCACGGCAACGCCGAGTGGAGAAACCATCGATAGAGCGCGCTCCCGAGACAGCCCATCGTGACAACACCGATCTCGGACCCGGTACTTCATCTACTCGCTGGGCCCAATGGTGCCGGCAAGAGCACCTTCAACGCGCGAGTACTGTCACCCGTCACGCATCTTCCGTTTGTCAATGCCGACGAGATCGCGCACGATCGATGGCCCGGCGACGAGTCTGCGCACGCCTATGATGCGTCGAAAGTTGCTGCCCAGCTGCGTGCGGAATTCCTCTCGGCACGATCGTCGTTCGTCACCGAGACCGTCTTCTCGCACGAGTCCAAGGTCGAACTGGTCCAGTCTGCCGTCAGCGCAGGCTATTTGGTGACGCTGCACGTCATCGCAATTCCCGTCGAAACGGCTGTGGCCCGAGTGCAAAACCGCGTCGATCAAGGCGGTCATTCGGTCCCGGAGGCGAAAATTCGCGAACGTTACGACCGGTTGTGGCCTCTCCTTCGCTCTGCGGTCGAGATGGTGGATCGCGCTCAGGTGTACGACAATTCATCAGCGCGACGCCCATTCCGCACGATTGCGCGGTTCGATCGCGGTCACCTCGTAGGACAGGCCGAATGGCCCAGCTGGATGCCACCGGCCCTGCGTTCGTAACCTCCCTGTCCCGCTGATCGCATTCTGCACATCTCGCCTGAATAGGAGCGATCGAGAGACGGTTGGCATATCAGCCTGCGATCGACTGCACCGGACCCAACGAAGTCAGTGTTCTTTCGGCAACGCGTTCGAGCTGATGCCGCGTTGCGCCGTCCCGGGCGCGCTGCGACATGCCTTGAATGATCACGCCGATGAATTCCGCGACGTCGACGGGCTCCCATGACAGAGGCAGGATGCCGTCGGCGATGTTCTCGGAAATGCGTTCCGCAAGCAGGGATACGTTGGCATTGCGCATGTCCCGCAATCGATCTGCGATGCTTCGATTGGCGTCGGTGACACCGACGGCCGAGCTGATGATCAGACAGCCACCCGGACAGGACTCGTCCGTGTAGTGCAAGGCCGCGTCGTACAGCAGTCTCGAGATCAGCTTGGCCGCGTCGGGCTCCTCGGCGAACGCACGCTCCATGAAGTCGCCTCGAGTGGCGAGATATCGCTCGATCGTGGAGAAGAACAACCCTTCCTTGCCACCGAACGCACCGTAGAGACTGGGCGGATTGATGCCCATCGCGCTGGTGAGCATTGAGACGGAAGTGCCCTCGTATCCATGCTCCCAGAAGGCGAACATCGCCTGATCCAACGCCGAGTCGACGTCGAACTTCCGGCCCTGTCCTCGTACGCCGGCCATCGGCCCTCCACATCTCGATTCGTTCTCGCAACTGTGATTCATCGTACTCCTGTAGCGATCGTTAAATGAATCGCCTAGCCTTCGACAGAAGGTTCGGTTCTCCGTAGAACGAAGGGGTAGGGAATGGTCGCCGAGACACGCAATGCATCGCCCGCGGTCAACGCGAACGTCGCCATCGTCTGGATGCTGCTCGCAGTGTTCGGAGTGGGAACCGTCGAATACCTCGTCGCCGGAGTCCTTCCGGACATCTCCTCCGATGTCGACGTCGGGAATTCGACTGCGGGCCTGCTGATCACGATCTATGCCGTCACGGTCGTCATCGGCGGTCCGCTGCTCACCATCGCCACCACCCGTGTTCCGCGAACACCGCTCATCGCCGCAATGATGGCCTTGTTCATCGTCGGCAACATCGGAACCGCATTGGCCCCGAATTTTGCGACCCTGGTGATATTCCGCGTCATCACTGCGCTCCCCCACGCCACGTTCTTCGCGCTGTGCCTGGTGTTGGCAACGTCGTTGGTGGAGCCGGAGTTTCAGGGCCGAGTGATCGCCCGCGTGACGCTCGGCCTCAACCTCGCGACCGTCCTCGGAGTTCCGCTGGGAACGCTGATCGGCTCGCAACTCGGCTGGCGCTGGTCGTTCGCCATCGTCGCGCTCTTCCAACTGTTCGTCACCGCCGCTCTGATCCCCTCGACCCGACGAGCAGCACCGTCTCATCAGACCGGCAGTGCCACTTCGGAACTGAGCGTGTTCACCCGAGGTCCGGTGTTGTGGGCCATCGGCCTCACCGCGCTGAGCCAGGCCGCACTGTTCGTGGTGTTCACCTACATCGCGCCCTACCTCACCGATCACGCCGGAATTTCCGCGTCCACCGTCACCATCGTGCTGTTCGTCTTCGGCGTCGGCTCCGTCGTCGGCAATCAGCTCGGCGGGTACTTCGCAGACAAGGCACTCGACAAGACGCTGTACACGGCACTGACGGCTCTTGCCGTCGCCCTGCTCGTACTGTTCCTCTTCGGCAGCACGCCGTGGTTCGCGTTCGCCTGGATGTTCGTCGTGGGTGCTGCCGGATTCTCGATCATTCCGCCGCTCGCCTCGAAGCTGATCGGTGCGGCCAGTGAAGCACCACACCTCGCCGCCACGGTCAACATCGCCGGGTTCCAACTTGCGAACGCGGCGGGTGCTTGGATCGGATCGATAGCGTTGTCGGGAGGCAACAGCGTCTCGGTCCTGCCTGCCATCGGCGCTGTTCTGGCCTCCGGTGCGGTGGTACTGCTGTTCGTCACTCGTCGCACGTCCAGGATGCCCGAGGTTAACGCTTGAGGACGCATGCATAACACTCGATCGGCGTTCTTGGATGCCCACTCTTCGCTTCTATGCCTGAGAAGCCAGGCATAAGGGCTATCCACCTGATGCTTCACGATGTAGGCTCCGATATGCATGCCTGCGCAAGCACAAGGAGTGGCAATGGCCGAACCACGACGACGAGCCCGGAAGCACTCCGGCGAGCTGGCCGGAGCCTTCGTCGCGCGTCGACATCAGCTGCGCATGACTCAAGCCGAGTTAGCGCTACTCGCAGGCGTGGGGCGCTCGACAGTCCAGGCGCTCGAGGGCGGAAAAGATACGGTGCAGCTCGACGGCGCGGTCGCTGTCGCGGAAGCGCTAGGCTGCGAGATCACATTGCTCACGCGCGCCGGATCGCCTGTGCCCCCAATGGACCCGACATGATCCCAGCATCCGAGCTGCGGGATGTCGATGCAGCCGATGTCTACAAGGGCGGTCTTCTCGCCGGCTCACTGACGCGTGTGGGGAACGACGTCGTGTTTCGCTACGACAGCGATTACCTCGACAACGCTTCTGCGCCGGATCTCGCGTGGTCGATTCCGAAGCCGTCACTCGAGACGCGGGCATCGGGCGGTAGCGTCCCTGCCTTTTTCGCAGGCCTGCTGCCCGAAGGTGTTCGTCTCACCGGCGTGGTGACAGCTACCAAAACGTCCGAGGACGACCACTTCACGCTGCTGCTGGCAGTCGGATCGGACACCATCGGGGACATCAGTGTGCTTCCACGCGATCAACAGATGTCGTTGGCGGGCACTGCATTCGATTCGAGGCACCAAGTTCCAGATCTTCGTCGCCTCTTCGATTCCCTGTCCACTGGTGAGTCGGTGAGCCAGGATCCGTCCGCTCTGCCGGGAGTTCAGGGCAAGGTGTCCGCGCAAATGTACTCGACCCCGGTGTCGACTACGTCCGGCCCTGCCATTTTGAAGCTCGCTCCACCGGCGCGACTTCCGCGTTTGGTCCAGAACGAGAACTTCTTCATGAACCTGGCAGGTAGATGCGGACTTTCGGTGCCCGAACATCGCGTCATCGAAGACAACAAGGGAATCAGCGGTCTGCTGGTGGCGCGATTCGACCGGATCGGTGAACAACGGCTACCGCAAGAGGATGCGTGCCAAGTGTCCGGGCTCTATCCCGCGTCGAAGTACCGAATGAAGACCGAAGCGGTGATTGCGCTGCTCGCCGACACAGTCGAGCGCGGCGGCGGTTCCGCGCGCCAGGCCACCGCCGAACTTCTTCGCTTGACGGCCTATTCGTATGCGATCGGAAACGGGGACCTGCACGGCAAGAACTATTCGATACACCAGAACTCTCGGGGAATCTGGTCGATCACACCCGCCTACGACCTTCTGTGCACGCAGCCCTACGCGTCGTGGAGCGATCCGATGGCATTGAACTTCTACGGGCGCGCGAACCGTTGGACACGTGCGCATTTCGTCGAGTCTGCAAGTCGCCTGGGAATGCCGGAACGTGCGACACGACGCATACTCGACGACGTCTGCGCTGGCGTTCGAGACGGAATCGATGAAGTCGATGTGATCGGATTCGATGACAAGCAAACTCGTCAGTTGAAGCAGCTACTCGATCAGCGCTGCACCGAGCTGTCCTGACCTCGACCTGTGGTTGGAGTTCGACGCCAGACCAGGTGCAGTGGCCTGGGTCAAGAACCGACAGGTTGGCGCAAAGTATTCTCTCGCTCGATGTCGATGGATCGTCGTATATCGGCCTTCGCCCGAATGGACGGCCGCGGTGCGCCGGAAGGCTGAGATGGTTACGGCACGCTTCAGCACGCGTGAACCGCGTTCGCCTTCGCAGCCTCGAGCGACTGGTCCTGCGGGAAGAACCATACGAACGACCTGTACATGGGGACTCCGTCGCACTCGCCGAGGTCGAAGGCAACGATCGATGCACGTTCCTGCGGAGCCGAGCCCGGTGCCGGAAACTGCGGAGTCACATGCGCTGTTGTACCGGTCCCGGACGCCGTCGGCCCACCCCACGAATCCCACACGATGTCGGTGACAATGCCGGAGAGGGACGCACCACCATTGCTGATCTTCGGAGGCCGAACTTCCCCGTAACCCACCTGATAGCTGTCGGTCTTGTTTCCGAGCACAGGGTCTACGCCACTCGACGCTGCCGTCGATACCGGTGTCGCAGGACCACGTGCCTCGATGTAGTCGAACTGGTATCCGCCGGTCGAGAACGTGAACCCTTTCCCGGAATCGTCCGAGCGGCACGACACGCCGGACTCCTTCACATTGCAGGAAAACCCGTTGGCAGACAACGTTTGTCCGTACGGAAGGACAGGCGTTGTGTCGTAACGCCAGAACAACGCCTGGCTCAGGCTCGCGAATCTGGCGTCTTCCGTTGCGTTCACGAGGATCGCGTTCGGAGCAGTCGCATTGCGGCTGTAATGGTCGGGTACCGATGGCGCACCCGCCACGTTCATCGGCATGCTCGACGACGGCTGACAACCAGCCATCTGATCGTCACTGCCGCCCTGCGCACTGTCCGCCAGAATGGCACACCGCCATAATCCACTGGGCGTCGTGAAGAAGAATCCCTGCAGCCCTCCTTCTCCCCGGGCGAAGGTCGCCGGGTCCACGAGCGAGATGGCCGCGGCCGGTGGTGGCGATGGCGGCGGATCGGTCGTCGAGACCTCGAGTGTCGACTGTTCCGGCACGGTGGTCGGCTCAGCGATGGCAGAGACCGGAGCACTTACACGGGAACACCCCGCCACGACGACAAGAAGCGAGGCACACACGATAAGCAGCGACGTACCGGCGCGCATCAGATCGAGCTGGTCCCGCTGTTGCGGGCCCACTCTGCGATGAGTTCGTGGTCGTACTGCTCGGCTCGAATACGCAGATCGGCGTAGATAAGCAGCTGCAATACACGGAATCCCGCAATCATAATTCCAAGTACCACCGCGTAGACCAGCAGGTTTAAACCGAAGATCGCTGTGACGAGCATCAACGGAACGAAGCACAGTGACCAGAGCAGGTGGATCCCGATCAGCCTGCCCCAGGCGGGTTTCGACAGACTCACCGATCGACGTAGGGAATCGACCACGCCTCGACTCTCGACGACCAGAACGACCGGTGCCAAGCTGAACAGGATGGACGCAGCGAACACGCCGAGGCTGACGAACGGCACCAACAGGAGGCTGCCCAGTCCGCCACCCAGCGACAACAGTGCTACCAAGACGAGGCTGGGTAAAGCAGACAGACAGTAGAACGTCAGCGTCATCCGGCATACCGCGAACATCCGGCTCCGCGCGGTGTTCCACACATCGAGCAATCTAACCGGCAGTCCGCGCACGGCTCGTTCGCTCGCGACAACCGACAAAGCCAGCAGCAACGCGCCGGCCGGCAGCGCGATGGCCATGATGAGCAGCAACCAGGCGAGGAGCAGGAGCAACAAACTCGAAAACGGATTGTCCGACAACACAAGTGTGCTGTCACTCAACGATGCGGACGCACCGAGCGCGAACATCCCTATCGCGGCGATCGACAGGAAGACGATCGCGAGGAACACGAGCAGGATCCCCGCTGGGATACCCACCAGCGTCGGCCAATTCTTGGAGACTACCTTCCAAGCACCGGAGAACAGTTCGGTCACTGTCATGGCTCGGAACGGAATCGGTGGTGCCAGGTTTGCAATGTTCGGTTCAGCGGGCTGCCGCGTGCCCAGGACCGGTGCCGTAAGTCGGTGCTGCGCGAGCACCTCACGAATGTCGGGCGTCCAACCGATATCTCGCTGACGGACGTACCAACTTCCGGTACCTGCGGCCAGTGAGATCAAAACCCATCCGAACGTGGAATCCGAAAGGATGGCGGCCAGTAGCGAAACAGCCGCCAGAGATGCGAGCGCATGCCACAGGTGCAGGTCGAATCGCAGGTCAGATTGAGCCCTTCGAGTCTGCTGGTTGTCGAGTTCGTCTGCGAAATCGCTCGCATCGGAGTTCATGAATGGTGATTCCTTCCCGACAGATGACACACGACGATCCGCGAGCGACCGCGGGAAAGCCTACTGAGTCACACGACGATAAATTCGTCCCAACCCATTTGCTATCCCACATTCAACCGACATGATCGACCAAGGGGTTGCCAGGTCGGTTGTTCAGCCGATGCCGGGAAACAACCGACTCCTCTAGATTGTCGATATGCTCCGTCGCGTCAAACATGTTCATGTCCTTGCCATTTCCGTCGCTCTGCTGATCGGTGGCTGCGGCGCAGACGAAGCAACTACTCTTTCGACGGACTCAGGTGATTCAGCACTCGCGTCGGTCACCGATGTTCCGGCCGAAGGCAACCCCGAAACGCCGACACCCCCATCTACGCCAGCTGGGAATCCATGTGTGGGCACTAGAGGTCCATGCGAGGTAGTTGCGTCCGTCGACGTCGACGGCGACAACAACCCCGACAATGTGGGAATCGAACTCGTCGACGCCCAGATCACTGTACGAATCGACACCGGAACATCGCTCACGACAACGAGTGTGCCGAACAAGCACATATTTCCCGACGACATCACTCCGTCCGGGGTGTTCGTCGGAGCCTTCAACATCACTCGTGAACAGGGTGCCGATATCGTCGTCGATGCCAAGATGGGGTACGGCGGCTTCGAACTGTTCGGGGTGATCGGTTGGGACGACGGCCCAGTTTCAGTGCCTGCACCCGAAGGTGCCATCAGTCCGGGCGAAACCGCGTACATGTGGGCGGTGCCGACCGAAATGTACCGGGTGTTCGTTCGATGCCCTGAGCCCGGCTCGGTCGGTGTGGTGAAAACCGAGGCAGACGTCAGCTTCGGTATCGTCACGCCCGGTGGGGCGTACAACGAGACGACCACCTCACGCTGGGTCGGCGACAACTGGACCGTTGCCGACACGAACCGTGTGCCCGGTCAGTATGTGAGCGCGGATCGGTCGGCGCTGTCGGGAACCTTCGAGTGCCAGGCCGCGCACTCCGCGCCCCCAGCATTCGCTCAGATTGCAGCGCAGGAAAATCCGAATATGGTTCTCGGCGGCACCCCACCGAGCAACTCGGAGGGGTATGGCGAAATTCGTCCGGAGACCGTGTACTTCGGCGGATCTCCGAGCGGTTACATCGGTGAAATCGTGTGGGATTCCTGGGGTGGCGAACGGGCGGTGGGCCATGGCATGGCATCGTACGTTTCCCCGACGGGCACGGTTGCGAGTGCACCGATGACCCCGGCAGAAATCGTTGCCTACGAGCCGAGTACGTGCAACGGACTGCCTGCGTACGCGAAGGTTCAGTGGTACTTCCCAGCTGAGGGTCAGGTGTTCAATTCCTCATTTGCGAGCACAGTCTGTTGAATTCCGCCTTGCTGTAGTCAATGAATGCCGTCCAAATTCCAGAGAGTACCTGCACGATCCATGGACTCGTTTCGGGCTCAAGAAACACCTGCCTGCCCCCGGATAAGGGCCGATACCATCCCCCTCGACCGCGTCGGCAGCGAGCTCGTACGAATTGGCAATCAATATTTTCGCCGAAATCGTGACAAGCCAGCCGCTTTATAGGTCGTTCCATCGCCCCCCTTGCTAGACAACTTGCATCGTTTCGGCCATTCCTGCTTCGGGCGCGCCCCGATTGCGGGTTCCGCACGCGGTTGCTTTCATCACATTTCTTGGAAACCAAGTAAAGGTGGCAATAGATCGCTCTCTTCCTTCGGAGATAACATCGGACCGCTGACAGATCCCAGAACGCAATCTCGTCAGTACGTCCTAACAGGATTTCAAAGACTACCGCGGGTTGTGTGAACGTACTCGAACCCGAGCCCCCATCTGACCACGCGTCCCACGCTTAAACAGATGCCGCGTCGACTGACGCCATTTCTCTACTCGCCGCACACGACGCCAACCATCACGTTGTAGACACTGCCAATACTATGTCTGAACGATTGAGCACACAGAGTGCCTCCAACTAAAGTCTGAAGTCCAACCTGAAAGAGAGTAAATCGCATGAAGAATCCCTTTTCTTTCCGACGCAGCATGATCGGCCTTTCTTCAGTAGCACTTGTGGTCGCAATGTCTGTCTTGAACCCAGCAGAGGCACGCGCAGCTGCGAGCGGTTCCGTTGACTGCGGAAACGGACAGGCCGTTCAAGGTGTATGGATGAATGCCGGTAACAAAAGCGGTTGGGCGCGAATCACTGCCGCAAGCGGATTCGGCCCCAACCATGTGAATTGGTATCGGGCGGAAGTTAGTCAAAATAGCTGGTACTCGATCCATGTTGGATGCGGATCGTGGAGCCCTACCTACGTCAGCGACTATACAAACGTTCATTCAGGCGACTTCGTCTGCGTCAGGAAAGTGTCCAGGACAAGCAGCCTGACCAACAAGTGCTGGGATTCCTAGAATGACGGTCAATCTGGCGCACCCGACAGCAGCCCTGACGTGAAACCCACTGGTTTACAAATTGGCATGCGCTGACCTGGACTCAGTAGTCCCTGATTAGCCGATGATGCAGGCTCACGCCATTCCTGCCCGCACAGTCGTGTCTCTCATTCAAATGCGCCAGCCGAGCGCCGATGATGCAGCTGCCGTCAATGCTCGTCCCAGCAATGAAGACCGAGATCATGTAGCTGCCGACGAGACGCAGTACTTCAGATCGACGTCTGCTTATGCAACACGTTGCCCCTTGGCAATCTGCTCGGCGTCTGGTCGACTGACACGGGTCATCCTCACACTTCATGGACGCCTAGGAGGAACCTTCACCGATCCTGCACGCACCGACGAGTGTTTCCTCAGACTGGCAACTGAACACGCAAAGATCAGCTTGGAAAAAGGCGGCGTGCTAATCGGCGCGGCACTACTCCACGACGGCAAAGTGCGGGCGGTGGGCCGAAACCGGATGGACAGCGCAATCTGTCACGGCTAAACCGACTGCACCGAACGATCAGGCCGACTACCCGCCTCGGTGTGCCGAAGTCGGTTCTCCACACAACCTTGTCTCCGTGCTTCTCATTCGCGGGAACCGCCCTGCTGTACGAGATTCCTCGAATCGTCTCAGGTGAGAACCGATCGTTCGAGACCTCGGAGTGATTGCTCGCTGACCACGGAGTGCAGGTCGACGTCGTCGACAACGCCGAACGTGTGCAGCTGATGGAACGCATGCTTGCCGAGCGCCCGAGCCTGTGGTTCGAGGACATCGGGGAGGACGCATAAGCGGCCCCGCCGAATCGGTCCTGTCTGTGCTCGGGTAACTCACCGAGCCAACGCCTGCAAGGTCGCCTCTCCCGCGCGATACCCCGCCTCGAACAGCCATGGCCATTCAGAGAAGTCCTCGGGATCGACCACCACCGTCTCGACACCGCCGTTCCCGCGCCGCTTCGGCATGTTCTCGGGATGGGACGGGAATCGGTCCTTCAGGTACGCGGGTTCGAGGCTCTGCCGAAAGATCAGCCACGTCCGAGGCGTGAAGCCCACTGCCTCAGCACGTTTCGCGAGGTCGATCCAGGCTTCGGCGTTGGCGTACCCGCCTTGGAGTACCAGCCTCCGAGTCTCAAGCATCGGAAACACGCCGTACCAGATCGGTGGGTAACTTAGTAGCGTCTGGCACCAGGCACGACGCCGTTCGGGCGGAATGGGTTCCCACTTCGCCTGTGCTGCTTCGAGTTCGTCACCACCGGACATTGTTCACCTCATTCTGGAGGTGCAACCCTCCATCGACTTGCGCGCCTGCGATTGCGGGACGCGCCGGTTCTTCCCCTGGGGCACCCTGTCGATGGAGACGGGGTTGCCGGACAGCCGGCCAGGTACCGACAACTGCCACTCATGAACCTCTCCCGACCATAGCCGAGAGGTACGACACGCACCATCGGCCGAAAGCGGCAGCCACTGCACGCACCCCGTGCACCGAGGTCGCGCACTGGATTGTCATGATCGCTCCGGTGCAGGCCTCGGGCCAAACTCCCGGAGGACGTCGAGGGCTGCGGTATCGAGCTCGTCGTATTCATCGTTGCCGTGCATCGCGACCAGCATGAACGTGTCCAGAAGACGACCTGCGGTTCGGCTCGTATCGTCGCAGGGCCCAGATTTTTCCTATGCTGTGTTCGTGCCCTCCGACCGAACAGACAGCAACCTCGCTCGCGTGATTCCACTGTTCGGGCGCCGGGGATCCCGTACCGCCAACACGGAATTCGCCGACGCCATCGAGCCGACAGTCGAGTCCCCGGTCGAAGGACTGACGCCCCACGATATCGAGCTCACACCACCGACCGCCGAGGACGAGTTCGCAGCGCTGACCGCATCGAAGCCCATAGCGCAGCTTCGTTCGCTCCTCGACTGGCTCGGTCCGTCACGACCGATCACCGGCACAGGTGTTCCCCGGCCCGGGTCGATCAGCGAGCTGGCGGAGGCCGTCGGGGTGGATCTGGACGCGCGAGCGAGGAACTCGAGATCCATGCGCGACATCCGCAACTTGATGACACTGTGGGATGCGGCAACGGCGGCCGGATTGATCGAGCTGACATCTACCACGGCGATACGCGGTCCCTGGGCCGACGAGTTCGCCCACTCACTTCCCGGCTCGCTGGCCGCCCACCGGACGGCTCTGTCGCACGTCATCCGCCGGTACTTCCTCAGCGAGGACCCACGCCGCCAGTCGCAAGCCCCCGATGTCGTTGCCGGACAGATAGTTCTCGCGGCGATGACGAGCACTCCACGGACGCGGCTCCCGGAAGTCGGTTCGGCCCACTCCGGAGATCTGTACGAACACATCATTGCGTTGATGCTCCGCGGCCTACTGGACCAATTCATCGCCGACGGGTGGCTGGTCTGCGACGGGACATACGAGGTGCCGGCACCCTTGCGCCCGACCGTCCTGGACGCCATGAAGTCACTTCGATACTACGAAACGGATGACCGCAACCGATGATCATCACCGGATTGTTCTTCGCCGAGTACGCGCGAGCCTCGAACGACATGCTCGACATCCTCGGCGGCGTCTGGGATACCTGCACGGTCCCTCGCGACACCCGCATGCTTGAATGCCGGCTGGTCGCACTGTTGCAGACGGGACCCGATGACATCGGTAAGGACTTTCCCGCGACTCTCGAAGTGCTCGACGCGAACGGCGAACACATCGTGAATCAGCGGGGGCTGCAAATTCCCGGTGCCGGCTTCACCGGCGAGAACCGATTCTGGTTCCTGCCGATGCAGATGGTGTTCCGCGACGAAGGACGGCACAACTTCATCCTCAGCGCCGGTGGGGCCACAGCGAGCGTCGGGCTTCGCATTACCTTCGGCTGACGACTCGGTCAGTACGACGGCGGTTGGCGATGCGGCACCGCCGACGGGTTCAGTTCGTCATCGAAGATGCACCGCCAGCCGACGTGACCAAGGCCGATACCGCCGGCGATCGGACTCCGGCCGGCCACGCAATGACCGTCGTGATCATCGGCGCATCGGACACAGGTACGGCCACATGCTCGGGCCACTGCCACGCGCGACTCGACGCTGGGATCACCAGCAACGCCTGACCCAGCGCGACCAGTTGGGCGATCTGCGATTGAGCGCGCACCTCAGGCCCGAGTCCCTCCGGATAGGTCCCGTCGAGCTGCGGCCATCGGGCCATCGGTAGGTCCGGCACATCGCGGATATCATCCATGGCCACTTCACTTTTGGAGGCCAAGGGGTGATCACGCGGAACGACCGCGACCTGCCCCTCGGTGAGGAGGTCCTCGAAGTCGAAGCCGACGAGGTCATCGACGGGGCGATGCATCAACGCCACATCGGCGTCACCGCGGCGAAGATATTCGGCCTGCTCACCGACTTCGCACAACACGATGTCCACCTTCGCGGGGTGCGCGTCGAGCACGCGTCGTAAAAGCTCGTGCGACGCACCGGCTTTGGTCACCAATTTGATGACGTCACCGGCGCTTCGCGCTCGCTGCACTGCCGCAGCGACGGCGTCGAGCGCCGTCACAGCGTCCCTCAGGAGCACGGCACCAGCAGCAGTGAGTGCCACTCCGCGACGATTCCGATCCAGGAGGGCGACGCCGAGTCGGCGCTCCATCCTGCTGATCGCCCGCGACAGCGGCGGCTGGGCGATCCCCAAGCGCTGCGCGGCGCGTCCGAAGTGCAGCTCCTCGGCCACGGCAACGAAGTACCGGAGTTCGCGCGTTTCGAGATCGTCCACGCCGACAGCCTAGTTGTGATACCCGTTGAGTATCACAGGTTGGTCGATCGGTATTGGACGCACCTGCACTCGACGCCGACCATGGACTGCATGACAACCAAGACCGCGCTGGTCACCGGCGCCAACAAAGGGATCGGCTTTGCCATCGCGCACGGACTCGGACTGCAGGGAATCAGAGTGGGAATCGGGGCCCGCAACGATGCACGACGACAGGACGCGGTCGACAAGCTTCGTGCTGCGGGCATCGACGCCTTCGGAGTCCCCCTCGATGTCACCTCCGACCACAGCGTTGCCGCCGCCGCCGCCGACTCGATCCATGACCTCGACATCCTTGTGAACAACGCAGGCATCTCCGGCGGCGACCAACAGAATCCGACGACGCTGGATATCGACGTACTGCGGACTACCCTCGATACCAACGTATTCGGAGTCATCAGAGTAACGAACGCACTACTTCCGAAGCTTCTTCGTTCCGCCTCGCCACGCATAGTCAACGTCTCGAGCAATATGGGCTCGCTCGCGCTGCAGACCGGCCCGATCATGGCGGCATATGCTCCATCCAAGACCATGGTGAACGCGATGACTGTGCAGTACGCACGGCAGCTCGCAGACACTGCGGTGATCGTCAATGCATGCTGCCCGGGTTATGTGGCAACGGATTTCACCGGATTCGCATCCACCCGCACGCCGGAGGAAGGCGCGCGCATCGCTCTGAAACTCGCCGCTCTGCCCGACGACGGCCCGCGAGGCGGATTCTTCGACGACGCCGGAACCGTGGCCTGGTGAAGAACGCGGCCGATCAGCCGAGTCCAGGCATCGAGTGGCCCACTCGGCGCTGCTGGACTCAGCTGACGTCAGGTGCTGATCGACTCCCGCACAGCAGCTCTGGCCACCACCCGACGTGCGGTTCGGGCAACTGCCTCGTCGATCAGGAAGCCCTTGCTGTCGACGGCCACCCCCGAGGTGGCACGTTCCAAGGCGGCCAACAATTCTTGGGCCTCTCGCACCTCGTCCTCGGACGGCACGAACACCGTTCGTACAGGGCCGAGTTGGGCCGGATGGATACACGAACGCCCGACGAATCCGAGACCGGCCAGCATTCGAGTGTCGGCCTCGAAGGCCTCGGCGTCGCGGAAGTTTCGCGACACCGCGGCGGGCGGCGGATCGATACCTGCCGCCATACTGGCTGCGACCACCTGAGCACGCACGAACGACAGTGACTCCGCCGAACCGTCGACGCCCAGATCGGCGGCCAGGTCCACCTCACCGATCTGCAAAAACTTGACCCGGGGGGCGCGGGCAATCTCCAGTGCAGCGAACACCCCGGCGGCCGTCTCGATGAGGGGTGAGACCACGGTGCTACTGCCACCCAGTAGGGCATCGGCCTGCTCGATCTCCTGAGCGGACGACACCTTGGGCAGCCAGATACCCGTCAGATTCGAGTGCCCTACTGCACGGATATCGGCCTCTTGCAACGAACCTGGATTGACTCGCACCCAGATCTGCACGTCACCCGGTTCGCAGGCCGCAATCCACTGGGCCACCGTCGCCCGCGCATGGTCCTTGTTCGCCGCGGTGACGGCGTCCTCCAGATCGAGCACCACCGCGTCCGTGCCCGATGCCAGTGCCTTGTCGAAACGCTCCGGCACGTCCCCTGGAACGTACAGGTACGTCAGTGCCGACGTCATCCGATGACACCCGTGCCCGCGACGAGGGACTTCGCGATGACGGTGCGCATGATGTCGTTGGTGCCCTCACCGATGGCCATCAGCGGGGCGTCGCGGTAGAGACGTTCGACGACGAACTCGGTGGAGTAGCCGTAGCCACCGTGAATACGCATGGCTTCGAGGCTGGCAGTGATGGCGGCCTCGGAGGCGAAGTACTTCGCCATGCCGGCTTCCATGTCCACGCGCTTACCCGAATCTGCCTGCGATGCAGCCCAGTACGTCATCAGCCGTGCAGCCTGGAGCTGGGTCGCGATGTCGGCGATCTTGAGCTGGATGGCTTGGAACTCGGCGATGGGCTGACCGAATGCGGTGCGCTGCTTCGCATATTCGAGTGCGGCGTCGTAGGCAGCCTGCGCGATGCCGACACTGCGTCCGGCGATATTGAGACGGCCGATCTCGAGACCCGACAGCGCCTGCTGCAGACCACGGCCCTCGACACCACCGAGCAGCGCATCGACGGGCACACGCACATCGGTGAACGTGATCTCACACGACTCGGTGCCCTTGTAGCCGAGCTTGCCCATGTCGCGCTGCACCTCGAACCCGTCGGTCGTGGTGTCGATCAACAGCAGCGACATGCCCTTGTGCGCCGGCGTAGTCGTGGTATCGGTCTTGACCAGTACCGGAAGCACATTCGCGTGTCGAGCGTTGGTGATCCACGTCTTCGCACCGTTGACGACGTAGTGGTCGCCGTCGCGCTTGGCGGTGGTCTTGATGCCCTGCAGGTCGGTTCCGGCACCGGGCTCGGTCAGGCCGACTCCCGTGCGCCATTCACCGGACGCAAGCTTGGGCAGCAGAGTCTTCTTCTGCTCCTCGGTACCGTGCTTGCCGATCATCCAGCACGAGAGGTTGTGGCTGCCCAGAATTCCGGCAACGCCCATCCATCCGCGGGCGAGCTCCTCGTACACCAGGGTGAACGAGACCTTGTCGAGGTCGAGTCCGCCGTACTCCTCCGGAGTCGTGATCCCGAACAGGCCCATGGCCTTCATGTGTTCGACGATCTCGGTGGGGTATCGGCCCGTCTTCTCCCACTCGTTCGCGACCGGGATGATTTCCTTGTCGACGAAGGTGCGCAATGCTTTCCGGAAGGCCATCTGCTGTTCGTCGTACGTGAAGTCCATGATGATGTCCTGTCGATTGGGGTGTCGTCGATCGAAGTGTCAGGGTGCCGGCGCGATAGCTGCGGCGAGATCGAGAATGGGGGTCAGGTCGGGTTCGTCGACCAGTCCGAGGATGCGGTCGGCGAGCTCGGCGGCACGAGAATCGTTGCCGCAGTTGCCGAGAAACTTCTCCAGCAGACGGTCGTCGCTCAACGGGAACCCGGCGGATCCCTGACTGCCGCCGACGGAGGCGTCGAGTACTCGTCCGTCGGTGAGGGTGAGAACCGCCCTGCCCGACGCGGCCGCCGCGGGAACCTCGGACGGTAGGTTCGTCACCCGCACCTTCCGGGCGGTGACGAGGACGTCTTCGCGTGCGATGGATTCGTCGGTGTAGGTCGAGACGGTGATGGCCCCGTCGTGCAGTAGTGCGGCGACGCTCCAGGGCAGATCGAACTTGCCGTCGTACGTGCTGCGCGGTGACGCGACCCCGGTGTTCGGACCACAGACGAACGGACTCGAATCTGGGTGAACGAACACCTCGATGTCGGCCACGTCGCTCGCCTGAACCGCACTGTCCCCGAGCGCCTTCGACACTGCGTCGAGCGTGACGTGCATCAGCTGGCAACTGGGGTACGGCTTGATGCCGATTCGGGTGGCTTCCCACCGCGTGCCGAGTCCTTCTGTCAGTGCCGCGAAGTTCGTCGGCCGATCGGTCAGCGCAGCGTAGATGCCGCGTCGACCTTCCAGAACCGAGGACGGTCCAGTAGCACCGGCGGCGGCGAGCCGGGCGGCCAGCACACCGTTCATGCTGGCCGATCCTGGATGCAGCGCCTTGGTGTCCGCGTCCGTGTCGAGGAACTCGAGCAGTCCCGAACTCGACGATCCGGCGATCCCCAGAGCGTTGACCATCGTCTCGGTGTCGAACTTCGAGAGGTGTCCGGTGACGAGTGCGGCCGTCAACGGTCCCACCGCTGCGGTGGCATGCACGCCCCGAGCATGGAATCCGTGGGGACTGACTTCACCGAGACGACATGCGGTTTCGAGACCGAGGGCTGCTGCCGTCAACACATCGGAACCCGAGGCGTACACCTGCTGCCCTACGGCGAATGCCGCGGGAAGAGATACGGCCGTCGCGTGTACCAGTGCGCCCGCATGTGTGTCGTCGAAATCCAGAGAGTGCAGCATCACCCCGGTCGCGAAGGCGGCCGCCGGTGCGGACAGGCCGCGGGTGCCGGTGAGAGGCCGCGCCTCCGGTGGGCCGCCGAGGGCGTCGGCCACTGTCCAGCCCGGTCGGCCGTAGCCGAGACGTTGAGCAGCAACGGTATTCCCGACGCCATCGAGCAAGTGTCGCGCCGCCGAATGCCGGACGTTCTCGGGCAGGTCGGCGACGGTAACACCCGATGCCCACTGCGCCAGAACCGTCGAACTCACGCCCGTACCTCGTCCTTGGCCGTTCCGAACGCGCCCTCGGCCTTGAGTTTCGCGACGCGTTCGTCGTCGTAGCCCAGTTGGTCGCGCACGATGTCGTCGAAGTGCTCGTTCCGCTGCGGCGCACGGCGGTACTGCTTGGCCTCGGAACCAAAGTTCACCGGGGAAGCGACCTGACGCACCGTGTTGTACACCGGATGCTCGGTCTCGACCACAAGATTGCGTGCGATCGTGTGGGGTTCGGTAAGTGCATGCTCGACGTCGTTGATGGGACCGGAAGGCACCCCGGCAGGGCCGAGCTTCGAGAGCCAGTGATCGACGGTGTTGGTGGCGAACACCTCTTCCAGGATCGGCAGCAGCACGTCCTGATGCTTGCCGCGCAGCGAGAAGTTGCTGAACCGTGGATCGGCACCGAGATCCGGGCGGTCGATGGCAACAACCAAACGGTCCCAGAACTTCTCCTTCGCGCAGCCGACGATGAGCCAGCCGTCCGTCGCCTCGAAAGCCTGGAAAGGAACCAGCGAGGGGTGCGCCGAGTTCTTCGTGCGGATCGGCTCGAAGCCGGCGTTGAGGTGCCACGTCGCGGGATACGTGAGCAGAGACATCGCCGTGTCGTACAACGAGACGTCGCAGTCCCCACCGATGCCGTCGCGTCGGGCAGCGTGCAATCCCGACAGCAGCGAGATCGCGGCGACGAATCCACCGGAGTAGTCGACCAGAGACAGACCGGATTTCGTGGGCGGTCCGTCCGGGTCGCCGGTGACGCTCATCCAGCCGGCGAGACCTTGCAGGATGTAGTCGTAGCCGGGCTCTTTCGAGCGCGGGCCGGTCATACCGAAGCCGGTGAGGCTGCAGCACACGATCGCAGGGTTGAGGTGCTTGAGCTGGTCGTAGGTGATGCCGATCTTCTCCGGCACGTCGCCGCGGAGGTTGGAGTAGACGGCATCGCTGGTGCGGACGAGGTCCTCGAACACCGCTCGCCCACTTGGTGTCGAAAGATCCAGTGAGAGAGACCGTTTGTTGCGGTTGAAGCTCTCGAAGAAGAGCGAGTCCTCGCCCTCGTTGTAGGGCGGGACGTAGCGTCCGACGTCGCCGCCGACGCTGGGGTCCTCGATCTTGATGACATCCGCGCCGAGGTCGGCCAGATGCAGGCTGCCGAACGGGCCTGCGCCGTACTGCTCGAGGGAGATGATGCGGACGTCTTCGAGTGGCCTCATGCGTCGGAATCTTTCGTCGTGGGGAGTTCGAGCGGGCCGTTCTGTGCTTCAGGAAAGTAGTTCTGCCCGATGCCGCTGTCGCGGGTGGCGACCATGACCGAGCGCTTCCACGAAATGACCTCGACGCCATCCTGATTGAGGCCGCGGGTGATCATCGAGACGATTCCGGCGTATGGCCTGGACTCGGACTTGCGCAGCCCGGTGCAGATGCTTTCGGCGTACAGGGTGTCGCCTGCGTAGACCGGGTGGGACATCTTGATGTCGGTGAAGGCCAGGTTCGAGATTGCGTTCTGACTCATGTCGATCACCGAAAGTCCCAGTACCACAGAGACTGTGAAGCCGGAGTTGACGATGACGCGCCCCTCGGTGATGGGGTTCTGCGATGCCAGGTGCGCGTTGAAGTGATTTTGGTTGGTGTTGAGCGACAGCAGCGTGATCCACGTGTTGTCGGTCTCCGAGATCGTCCGCCCGAAGGGATGTTGGTAGACGTCCCCCACGGCGTAGTCGTCGAAGAAGCGCCCCAGAACGGCCGGATGGATTGCCACCGTGTCTCCTCGTGTCGGTTTGGCGAGTGCCTTACCTAGACCATAAACATCAGATGTTTACGGCGTCAAGGGTTCAGCGAAACCGATTTTCGAGGGGCTTCACGTAGAACGGCTCGTTAAAGAGCAGATGTTTTACGGCTTGCGGAGTCGATCCATCTGACGGTAGGAGTCCCCGAGGTGGTCGAGGTGCTTACGCATCAGGTCCATCGCGGCCATCGAATCACCCGCGGCCACCACGTCGCGCAGACTCCGATGGTCACTGTCGACGCATTGCCAGAAACCTTCGGGCGCGTGATCACGCCCGAATCGGCCGGACAGCACTCGGAAGACAGGCGCGGTGATGAGCTCGAGCAGAGGGTTGTGCGCCGCACGAAGCAAGACGAGGTGGAATTCCTGGTTCTTGGCGAAGGTCTCGGGTCCCTGCACTTCGTTGGGGTCGAAGATAGACGCGTTGAGCTGTTCGAGATGCTCGTCGGTGCGGCGGAACGCAGCGATGCCTGCGGCCGGCACCTCCATCAGGTTGCGCACTTCCATGAGCTGGTCGACGGTGACGGTCTCCGCGGCGGCCATGAGCGCCACACCGGTTTCCAGGTGCTCGCTGATGTGCCCGACGCTGGGGACGGCGACGAAGCTTCCCCCGGTCACTCCCCTGGTCGTCTCGATCAGGTTCTGACTGGCCAGGGAGCGAAGGGCCTCGCGAATGGTGCTGCGACCCACGCCGAATTCTGCGGTCAGCTCCGCTTCGCCGGGGAGGCGCTCACCAGGCTGCAATTCACCCGACAGGATGCGGGTGCGCAGATGTCCTGCAAGGACCGCATATGCGGGGACGCTCTTGGCTGTGCCCTTGAGCGACGCGGATTCGGCCACTTCTCCCCCTGCAACTCGACGACGGCTGACGATCGGCTCGAGCCTAGCCTGGCGGGTCTATCGACATGCACCGATCACTCGGAGAGCGGCCATCACGTCGATTCCGCTTCATACATCAGACTTTTGGGGCCGAAACTGCGCCGATTTCTACGTCTAGGCCTGAATGCGCGCCCCTTGACGGTCTATATATCTTATGTTTAGGTAGATCGCAGCTGTTACTTAGGTCTCACCACACCTGAGGTTGTGGCACCCGACATTCCAGACCTCGGCGATACGCGGACTACTTCTATTCGTGCAACGCCGATCATCCAGCGAGGACGCAGATGCATTTACGCCGAGCCACGTCCATCATGGCAGCACTGACGCTGTCCACCACATTGGTGGCCTGCGGATCAGGTCCCGGTCCCGACGCGGACCCCGCCAACCCGGTCACGATCGACGTCACCGTCTCGGCAGCGGCCGAAATCTACAGCATCCCTTGGCTTGTCGCGCAACAGCAGGGACTGTTCGAGAAGCACGGTGTGATCGTGGAGAACATCGTGCCGGGCAAGGGCGGCAGCGCGACCATGCGCACTCTGCTCGACGGCAACATCCCCATCGGCGAGGTCAGTTACCCCTCGATCGTGCAGGCGGACGCGGCCGGTTCCGAACTGCGCATCGTCGGCGGCGGCACCCAAGGGCCGTATCCGATGAATTTCTACGCGCTCGCCTCGAACCCGAACATCAACTCCATCGAGGACGTACGCCGGTGGGCCTACACCCGGCCCAACTCGGCGTCCGACGCCCTCACCCGCCTCATTCCCTCACTCGCGGGCGTCGACCCGGGTCAGATCGAGCGGGTTGCCTCCGGCGGAATCGGCGAGGGCTTCGCGCTTCTCGAAGCCGGGAACGTCGACATCGCCCTCGTCCCCTCCATTGTCGCCGAACAGCGGCCCGAGGACTTCAAGCTGATCGTCAGCAGCCCCGACTACATGTCGCGGTTCCTGCAGTCGACGATCACCACGACCAAGGACTACGCCGCGAGCAACCCCGGCGTCGTACGAGCCATCAACGCCGGCTACACCGAGGCAGTCGCGTCGATCAAGGCCGATCCTGTTGCCGCAGCTGAGATTTACGCCAACTACACCGGCTTCGACGTGGAGTCGGCAACCGCGGTGGTCGAGCGAGCATCGTCGGTCGACACGTGGGGCGGCGGGTTCGACACGGCGTCCGTCGTGTCCGCGCAGGACGGAGTGGAGGCGTCGGGCAGCGATCGTGAACCCGATTTCTGCACCCTGTTCGACCCGGACTTCCTCGCCGAGGGAGTCACGAACGACATGCCCGACGACTGCGAAGCCTGACCATAATTTCCCACCACCAGAAGGTAGCGACGTGACGCAAACATCGGTTCGACCTCACCAAGACACCACCTCGGCCATCGCCGTCGCATCCTCGGTGTCGAGACACTTCGGCGACGTGACGGCCCTGCACGAGATCGACTTGTCCATCGGCAGAGGTGAATTCGTCTCCGTAGTCGGCCCCAGTGGCTGCGGCAAGTCGACTCTGCTCGAGGTGTTCGCCGGACTGCAGGATCACGACGGCGGCACCGTGCAGATCGACGGTCGGCCGTTGACCGGACCCCGCTCCAAAACTGCGGTGATTTTCCAGGAATCGGCGACGCTGCCCTGGCGGACCGTGCGAGACAACGTCGCGTTCGCTCTCGAAGTACGGGGCGTCGGCAAGCGAGAGAGACGAGCCCGCGCCGACGAGCTGCTCGAGACGGTCGGCCTGTCCAAGTTCGGCGACCACTACCCCACTCAGTTGTCGGGCGGTATGCGCCAGCGTGTGGCCATCGCACGCTGCCTGTCCATGGAGCCCGATCTGATTCTCGCGGACGAGCCGTTCGGCGCACTCGACGAGCAGACGCGGTTGGTCATGTCGTACGAGCTACTCAAGATCGTCGAAAAGCTCACGTGCGGGGTCCTGTTCATCACCCACAGCATCCAGGAGGCAGTGCTGCTGTCCGATCGCGTGCTGGTGATGAGTGCGCGACCCGGCCGATTCATCGACGAGGTGGACATCGATCTCCCTCGACCGCGATCCGAAGACGTGCTGGCCAGTCCCGACGCTGTCGCTCTGCACGAACGTATCTGGTCACGTTTGCGGGACGAGGCCAAGAAAACGATGAGCATCGAACCATGAGTGCGCCCACGCGCGAAAGCACGCGCGCCTCCGTGGTACCCGGATACATCCGGCCGGCCCCCTCCACCCAACTCGGCCTCCCCGCATGGGGATGGACGGTGCTCATCCTCGTCGTGGCTCTGGTGGCCATCGACATCTCGGCACGGTTCTTCGCGTCCCCGCTGGACATCGTTCCGGTGACCGACATGATCTCGACGTCGCTGGGCCTGCTGACCGACCCGGACTTTCTGATCGACGAGTTGGGCCGGACGCTGGGCATCATCGTTCTGGCCTTCGTTCTCAGCTCCGTACTCGGTGTCGCCGCCGCGTACGTCCTGTGGCGGTACGAGTTGTGGGACAGGGCGTTCCAGCCGTACCTCAATGTCTACTATGCCGTCCCCACGTTTGCGCTCTACCCCATCATGGTGGTGTTGTTCGGTGCAGGCGTGGCTCCGATCGCTATTCTGTCGACCATCTTCGCCTTCGGTGTGGTGGCGTTGAACGCGCGCACCGGCTTCAACTCGGTGTCGCCGATCGTCACCAAGCTCGGCACTACGTTGATGTTGACGCGGTGGCAGTACTTCCGATCGGTGCTTCTTCCGTATGCGTTGCCGAGCATCGTGACCGGACTGAAACTGGGGCTCTCGTACGCCGTCATCTCGGTGTTGGCCAGTGAGTTCATTCTCTCGACGCAGGGGCTCGGCCACTTCATCTCGATCGCCTACGACGGGTTCGACATCGCGGACATGTACGCCGGGATCCTCATCGTGGCGCTAATCGCGCTGCTCTCAACCTCGCTGATCTCTCTCGCGCTCAACCGATTCGATTGGAGGCGCCGCTGATGAGCAGCACCTTGGACAGAGTGGCCACCGCCCCAACATTTCCCCCGAAGGTGACCTCGTCCGCGGGCCGCACCAACGCCCGACGGTTCCTCCCTCCTCTGGTCGTGGCCGTTGTCGCAGTGCTGATCTGGTGGATCTCGGCGGTTCTCGTCGACAGTCTCATCTTCCCGACGCCGGCCGAGGCCATGGCCTCACTCGCCGAGGACCTGGGCAAAGCAGACTTCCGTGCCAATGTCGGTGACTCGCTCCGCATTCTCGTGCTCGCGTTTCTGGCCAGCACGGTCGCGGGTTCACTGCTGGGCCTGACGCTCGGGCTGAGTCCTTACTGGACCCGAACCATCGCCCCGATCGTGTACTCGATTAACAGCATTCCGAAGATCGTGCTGTACCCGATCTTCCTGTCATTCCTCGGCATCGGCGCACTGAGCCGATTCGGGTTCTCCTTCTACGCCGCCTTCATCCCGATGTTCCTCGTCGCCGTTGAGGCCACCGCATCTGTCCAACGAATCCACCTCAAGATGGCGGCGTCGTTACAGGTGAGCTGGCCCAGATTGATCCGTCAGATCGTCATTCCCGCTGTGCTCCCCGCGCTCGCCACCGGCATGCGCATGACCTTCGGCTTGGCGTTCCTGGGACTGCTTCTCGCCGAGATGTTCTCGTCGTCCAGCGGCATCGGATACGAACTGCTGCGCAACGTCAGCCTGGTGCGGATGGAGAACATCATGGGTACCGTTGTGCTGATCCTGGTGATGGCATTGCCGCCCACCATCGCCCTGCAGTGGTTGGATAGTCGCATCACCTCGAAATACGGCGGTCGGTGAAGGAGCTCGCTGCATTTGAACAGGTGCCCGACAAGCGTCGACGGTAGCGGCTGCCGACCCGTGTCTTCATGATTTCCTTAACTGAGTCATTCATGTAACCGACGATCTGCGATTTCGAGCGGCCGATTGACTTGATTGCCACCCCAAGGTCGCACCCGCGATGACCGTGATCCTTGCGGCGCAACCTGGCTTACCCGTGAGAGCAGGTACTCGCGAGCATCAGGCCGGTACGGACACTGACACGAACCGGACTATCTAGGAAATCATTCTCACGCAGAGGTATTCGAGCACACGTCATGGAAGCCCTGTCAGTGAAACCTACCGCCAAGAGTGACCAGCAAACCCAAAAATAATCAAACTACTGTACACGGAGCGGAGCTGGTTCCACACGCCGAGCCACGAATCGCCACCCTCTTGAAAACCAAGACGTGCCTGGGCGTCTAAGGGTACTGTCATCGAACCCCTAACGCGAGAAACCACCCGATCCAGCAGGGAGTCTGATGACAGAGCTGATGCCTTCCGCAGCTACGAGTGATCTACCTACGGTCTCGTTCAACTATGAGCAGTTTAAAACTTGGTACGAGCTCGTCAAGGTTCGACGACTTGGTCCTGCGTTGTCTACCGTAGAGCGGTATCTGAATGAAGCCATGATCGATAACCTCGGCGAGTTCGATCGCGGTCGTATTCGCATAAGCTCAAGTCGCCTCAAGGCTCCCGGCCGAGTTTGGTCCAAACTAAATCAAGAGAAATACATAACACGAATTTCCGAGCTCGAAGATATTCCACATGTGATTGACGACCTGGTCGGAATTAGAATAGTCTGCAACAACGTCTCAGACATCGGAACCGTTCAAACGATGCTCTCAAGCCTACCCGAAGTTGAGGATTCACCTAATTCGGGAATAGTTTTTGAATCGAAAAAGGAACGCCTATATCACGAAACCCCCAAGGAATCCGGCTATCGCGCCTATCACGTAAATCTCTCGGCTCGAGTGCAGAACGCCGCCGACTGGTGGACAGTTAGCGTTGAGGTCCAAGTTCGGACCCTCCTTCAGGACGGCTGGGGCGAATTAACACACGAGGATACGTACAAGCCAGACGCATCTCTGCCACCAATGATTAAAACGCTGGCGCAGCGGCTAGCGAATCTGCTGAGCTGCGTCGATGAACTCGCCCAAGACCTAAGGGATGAGCTGGATCGTGCGTCACGGACTCCCGCCGCTACTAATTCTGTGGCAACGGAAATACGTTCTCCGCAAATCGATAGCAGCCACTCGGCATCATCCGTCGTTCCGGACAGCTCAGGCGTGATCTTTCCAGAGCAGGCATTGATCGAAGAAACTCGAGAAACTGTGCGCAACCTCTCAAAACCGGAAACTCTAGCCGCGGTCGCTTTCCAGCTGCAGTCTGTATTTGGAGCAAGTATCGCGCAACAATCCTGGGGCCGATTCGGAACATTCAAGTCACTTCTTCTTGAAGCTGTTCCCGATGTAAATATTGTGTATGTAGGTCCGGGATGGATAGTCCCCCGGGGGTTCGACGCCTCAGACTTGAATGATACTAACGCCATCCCAGCTAACGCCTTTGATCCAAGCGTTCCAAATTTAATACGCGAGCTTCAGAAAATTGAAAAGCCGACTCCGGCTGTGTCGAAAGACGAACTTAGGAAATACATTAGCGCCGTGGCGGCCTCATTGGATCAGGACCTCTGGGATGAGCTTAACATAAATCGAACCGAGCTTGGAGTGCAGCAGGTTCATCTACTCAGTAAAGCCATTCGCGATAAAGTCCAGAGAGGAGGAAAGACTCTAATCCGATTAAAGCTAAGTTACTTTCTGAACGCTCTTTTGCAAACCGGGAACTTGAGGACTGGACTCTCCACCTCACAGCTACGTGACATATTCTTTCAATACATCAGATCGCGTGCGGGTCATTTCAATATCCCTGTAGATGAACACGACTTACTGGAAATCGAGCAATGGATTGACCCAGAAAGCAGTTTCTCCAGCTGATCAAGTCACTACCGTCACGGCTGCTGCCACTTGCGGGCCCGGCTCGGACATCACCGATTTAAACACTATGTGCGCAGCCCGCACGACGACCACTGCATCCACTGCCGCCAGCCGTGGAACAAACCGGAGCCGAGCACACCACCAAATTTCAGTACGTCGGCGAGCTGGATCCCTGACCGAACCGACCCCGAGCCACGAATGGGGCGCTTGCGCCGACGCCGACAGTCGGGCCAGTCCCCGATAGACCTACACGACACACCCCCGGCCGACTCTGTTCAGTCTGCGTACTCGCGGAGCTGTCAGCCACGGCATCCGAAGGGGGCGGTGACTGGGCCGCAGGTCGTGTTATCGACGGGCAGGCCATCATGGTCGAGGGAATCGCGTACCTAGTCCCGCAGATCGCCGCGTCCTCGCCGTACCATTCATGCGCCCGATCCACGACGAACCCAATCGACGTCACACATCGCGCTGCCGTGGCGAATCCACCGACACCTCGAACACCCGACGGTCGGCAGCCATTATTCGCCGAATCCCCCGGTTTCCTTCTCCCCACCCTGGTCGAGCGCGGTCGCGATGACGCGCGACATCCCGTGATCTCGGGCCTTAAGCAATTTGGAGGGGTCAACAAATGCTCATCGGCGAGTGCTTCACCTGCGTCGGCGAACACGAATGGATCTGGACCCCACTCTGTTCCGGCTGCCCAGTCCGGTCGGCCTGGAGCTGGATCGAGCGGCGTGTAGTCGGGCTGAACGAGGCGCTGGGGACGACCAGGGTTCCGAACACCGAGTTCACCCAGTTCAGAACAGGTTTCGTGGAGCGGAAGTTCGTGGTGAGTCGAACCACGTCTGCGGTGTCCGTAGCGTCACGCGCCGCCATGTGCGACGCGATATCTGCCCGACGGAATCGGTAGATCGACTGCTTCGATCCCCCACCGTGAACAACCGCGACCGTGCGGACTCTGTCCATCGATACAACGTCGACGGTACCTGTATCCGATTCAGGGTTTGACACCCGCATGGCAGTGCTGTACATGTATACCTGTAAGGGATACAGGCTCCTCCATCAAAATGTTAAGGTTAAGATGTCATCAAAAGCGCGGAGGGTGCTCGCCCGAAAGGAGCACAGAGAATACGGGCGCAAGCTCGTTGTAGTTGACATCGAAAATGTGATTGGAGGCGCGGCCATCAACAAACTGGACGTCGCAGCGGCGAAACGGCGACTGCTTGCAGCCATCAGTATTGGTGAGTACGACCAGATTGTGATCGGCACCAGTCACGTCGGCCTGATGCCGGTTGGCTGCGTCTGGCCCGGGCTCAGGTACGTCATTCGGTCAGGAAGAAATGGCGCAGACCTCGCGCTGCTTGATGTTCTGGATGAAGACATCGCCCGCCGCTTCCGGTACGTGGTGGTTGTGTCAGGAGATGGAATCTTCACCGACGCTGTCGCAGCACTCGGCCGCGAAGGCGTGGCCGTGACCGTGGTCGGCACTAGGAGCAGCATGTCGCGCCGGCTGGTGCTGGCAGCAAGCCACGTCATCTACCTTGATGACGACACCAGCACACCCGATCTCCAGGCCAAGGAAGCCGCATGACCAATCAGGAAGTCGCAAAGCTGGTTGCCCCCGGTGAAATTGCTGAGATGGCCGGACGCACTCCTGCGGCTGTCAGCAACTGGCGCGCGAATCCCAACCTCCAGTTTCCCGATCCGGTTGGGGGCTCCGCAGCGCGCCCGCTCTTCTCTGAGCTTGAAGTCACCACGTGGCTGAAGTCTCGTGGATATGAGATCACCGTCGATAGGGGAGAGCGACAGATTTGGTCGGCGTTCAATGGTCTGCGCGGAATGATCTCGATCGAAGCGCTCACTGCCGCTCTGCTTGCCCTGATGTCTGCGAGGTTCATTGCCGAGTCCGATCGCAAAGTTGAAGCGCAGTGGGTGAAGCTAGCCAACACTTCGCTCGGGGGCACGATCTTGACCGATTACGCCCACCTCTCCGACTTGGCGAATACGAGTGAACGTCTGGCAGGCCTAGCAGACTTGCCTCCGGAGCTGAAGGAAACGCAGTCCATCGCATTCGAGGTGCTGTTTAACGCAGTGAACTCTCTCAAACTCGATGATTTTGAATACATCTCAAATCTGGTTCTCAGACGTCTCGCAGGCGCGCAGGCGCGATCGGCGGGCCAGTACGGGCTCGCAGGGTCCAAAGTTTCGGCTCTCTTGGCGAACTTGGTGAACGGCGAGGCCGGGATTGTGTACGACCCGGCGTGTGGAATCGGCGAGACACTCATGCAGGTTCAAGCGAATGCCGCAATGCACACCCGCCTAATAGGTCACGACATCAGCGAGCACGCATTGCTTGTTGCCCGGCAGCGCAACCTCTTCAGTCGCGGGTCGGCGCACTTCGTGAAGTCGGATGTCCTCGTGCAAGACCCCGACCCTAAACTTCGCGCAGATTTCGTGGTTGCCGAACCCCCGTTTGGGATGAAGTGGGACAACCCCCACGCGGTCGCAGACCCTCGGTGGAACTTCGGACTTCCACCGCGGTCATCCTCCGAATTCCTGTGGATTCAGCACGCCATCCATCACCTCGCGCCGAACGGATGCGGCTATGTAGTCACGAGCGGTGCGCCGACCTTCAGTTCCGCGACCAAGAACGTGCGCAGCAACGTGGTCCAATCGGGCTGTGTGGAAGCCGTCTTCGCATTGCCGAGAAAGATGCTCCCTCACACATCGATCCCGCTGTTCCTCTGGGTGCTGCGTCCGCCCGCCAAGTCGGAGGCAGGCACTGCGGTACTTCTGGTCGATGGCTCGGGAGAAGGAAACCCTGAGGAACTAGCCCGTCAGTGGCTGACGCTCGGATTGGGCGACGATCCAGATGTGCATCCGCCGTACGCACGCGTTTCGATCGACGAGCTTCTAGCGACAGAGGACGTCGTGCTTCAGCCCAGGCGTTGGATCGACCTTCTTGAGGTCGACGAAGCCGACGTAAACAATAAGTATTTCCGTGCTCTCGACTGTCTAACTTCGGCTCGGGACGACCTTGCTGGACTTTCGCTCGATTCGCTCACTCCAGGATCATTCTCGCAGCCTCGGATGGTGTCGATCAAGGACTTGACACAACAGGGCGGCGCTTCACTGCTGCGAGGGAAGCCCCTACGAGACGACAACAACCAGAGGGTGTCAGGCGCAGGCGTCACGGCACGCCAAGTCCGCGAAGGGCTACCGCCTTCGGCGGCCGACAGTAGTGATGCGGCAAACGTCGCAGTAGGCACAAAGGCCGCACGAACCGAAAGACTCGACATCTTGTTCACGACCATCAATGAAGTGAGAGCGGTCATAGATCTCGACGGGGATCGCGTTCTCGACAACGGGGTCTTTGCGTTGCGTGTAGATCGAGCCATTTTAGAACCCGTCTACGTCGCCCACTGTCTAACCGCTGCATGGAACAAGCGTCACCAGGCAGGAACCACGATTCAGCGGGCAGATCCCAAGGCACTCGAAATCGCTGTCATTCCGATCGCCGAACAACGTCAAGTAGCGGAGCTGCTGGAATCCCTTGAACGTGCGCGCATCGCCGCCACGCGGGTCTCCCAGGCGGCTGAGGTAATAGAAACCAGCCTGTTCGAGGCCGTACGACACCAGATCGATTTGTCAGTGGCGGGCGTCGATTCGCCAGCGCATGTCGGACCAGCAGAACACAACGGCCAATACGATTCTGAGGGAGTCAAATGACCGACCGCATAGCTCTTCCCGAGCTGGAACAATATCTCGCCAAGGCGGCGGACATTTTGCGCGGCAGCATCGACCAAGCGGACTTCAAGGCCTACATCTTCCCAATCATGTTCTTCAAGCGGATCAGTGATGTCTACCTCGAAGAGTTCGACGAAGCGCTCCACGAATCTTTCGGCGATTATGATTTCGCGGCTTTCGCCGAAAATCACCGCTTCGCAATTCCTGAAGGCAACGCGTGGGCAGATGTGCGCAGCAGAACCGAGAACGTCGGCGCGGCTCTGCAGACTGCGTTCCGCGAGATCGAGAAGGCCAACCCCGAGACCCTCTACGGCATCTTCGGCAACGCAAACTGGACTAACAAGGACAAGCTGCCTGATCGCAAGCTCTCCGACCTGATCGAGCACTTCTCGACCAAGATGCTGTCCAACGCCAACGTGGCGCCCGACGTATTTGGCAATGCGTACGAGTACCTCATCAAACGCTTTGCCGATGCCTCCAACAAAAAGGCTGGCGAGTACTACACGCCCCGATCAGTCGTGGGCCTTCTCATCAACATCCTCAACCCAGTTGAGGGCGAGACCGTCTACGACCCAGCCTGCGGCACTGGCGGCATGCTCATCGAAGTCATCGAGCACGTCAAAGCCGCTGGAGGCAGTCCTAAAACGCTCTGGGGCAGGCTTTACGGCCAGGAAAAGGTACTCGCCACCTCGGCAATCGCTCGCATGAACCTCTTGCTGCACGGTGTAGAAGATTTCAAAATCATCCGCGAGGACACCCTGCGAGACCCCGCGTTCTACACCGGGAACGGCCTGGCGAGGTTTGATTGTGTTGTCGCCAATCCGCCGTTCTCGCTGAAGAACTGGGGCGACGCCCAATGGGGGACAGACAAGTGGGGCCGCAACTGCCTCGGCGGCGTCCCGCCAAAGGGGTACGCAGACTGGGCCTGGGTGCAGCACATGCTTGCCTCTACGCAACCCGACACCGGCCGCGTCGCAGTTGTCCTCCCGCAAGGGGCACTCTTTCGCCAAGGCGCCGAAGCCAAGATTCGCACCCACATGCTCAAGTCGGATCTTGTCGATGCGGTCATCGGCTTGGCACCCAATCTGTTCTACGGCACAGGCCTGGCGGCCTGTGTGTTGGTTCTCAGGATCGGTAAACCTGCGAAGAAGCAGGACAAAGTGCTCTTCATTAATGCAGAGAGCTTGCTCAAGAAGGGACGCAATCAGAACACCCTAGAGCCAGCGCAAGCCCACCAGCTCCTCGATGCGTACGAAAGCTACGAAGATATTGAGGGACTTGCACGAGTTGTCAGCATCGACGAGATCGCCGACAACGACCACAACCTCAACATCCCGCTCTACGTCGCCCCTGCAGACAGTGATGAAAAGTTGACGCTGGAACAGGCGATCGCCGATCTGGAGACTGCGCGTGCGATCGCGGCAGAAACCCGCGCGGCGCTGGAATCCGAACTAGCGAAGTGGAACCTGGGACAGGATGTGACGGCATGACTGGCCGAATCACTCAGCGTGAGCTGGAGACATATCTGTGGGGCGCTGCTGTTGTGCTGCGCGGCCTCATCGACGCTGGCGACTACAAGCAGTACATCTTTCCGCTCGTGTTCTTGAAGCGGATTTCCGACGTCTACGACGAGGAACACGCCGCGGCCTTGCAGGTTTATGACGACGAGGAGCTCGCCGACCTGCCGGAAAACCACCGATTCGCGATCCCCGGCGGTTGCACATGGGAGGATATTCGATCCGTTAACAGCGACATCGGCAGCTCCGTCCTCAAAGCCATGCGCGCAATCGAGTCCGCCAACCCCAATACCCTCCCGGGCGTATTCGGCGACGGTGACTGGGGTAACAAGAACCTCCTGCCTGACTCCACGCTCACCGACCTGATCGAACACTTCTCGACCAAGACGTTGTCGATCGCCAACCTGCCCGAGGACGAGCTTGGCAACGGCTACGAGTTCCTGATTAAGAAGTTCGCCGACGACTCCGGCCATACGGCGCAAGAGTTTTACACCAACCGCACGCTCGTGCACCTGATGACACTGATGCTCGAACCCCAGCCTGGAGAGTCCGTCTACGACCCCACCTGCGGTACCGGCGGCATGCTGATCTCTACCGCTGTTGAGGTGAAGCGCCAGGGCAGCGAGTGGCGCAACCTTCGGCTGTTCGGACAAGAGCTTAATTACGGGACATCGGCCATCGCACGGATGAACTTGTTTCTCCACGGCGTGACCGACGGCCACATCGCGCACGGCGACACGCTCTCAAGGCCCGCGTTCCACAACGCCAACGGGGGACTGCAGACTTTCGACGTCGTCCTCGCCAACCCTCCCTACTCCATAAAGGCCTGGAACCGTGAGGCGTTCAGCAAGGATCCCTACGGGCGCAACCTCTGGGGTGTTCCGCCGCAAGGCCGCGCCGACTACGCGTTTTTCCAGCACATCGCCAGGAGTCTTGATCCAGAGACGGGACGCGCCGCCATCCTGTTCCCGCACGGCGTCCTCTTCCGCCGGGAGGAAGCAGATCTGCGCGAGGCGCTCGTCAAGTCGGATTTGGTCGAGTGTGTGCTGGGGCTCGGTGCCGGCTTGTTCTACAACTCGCCGATGGAGGCCGTCGTAATTACTTTGCGCGCCCACAAGCCCGTCGAGCGCCAGGGAAAGGTCCTATTTATAAACGCAATCAACGAAGTCGCACGGGAACATGCACAGTCGTTCCTTCGCGAGTCGAACCAGACCAGGATCCTGAACGCGTATCGCGACTTCAGCGACATCGACCATTTCGTCTCCGTAGCAACGCTTGATCAGATTGCACACAAGGGATTTAGCCTCGCCATTCCCCTTTACGTGGCGACTGCGAAGGCGGCTGATGATGATGGAAAAAATATTGGAGTAACTGATGCGCTGGCCGAGTGGCGTGTCGCTTCTGGCACATCGGAGAGTGCGATCGGTAACGTGCTTACGATGCTGCAAATGGAGGAGTCGGCATGAGTCTCAATCTCGACAAATCCACCTGGAAGCGCGCGATCTTCGGTGAGGTTGTCGCGAACATCAATGACTACTTCGATGCTAATCGAGATGGTGTCCTTCCGTATGTCGCGGGCCCTCATATCAACGCAGGTGACCCTACTGTTGCGCACTACGGGGCAACGGACGACGACAAGTTCCCGCCGACGTTTAAGCGGAAGTTCCGCGACCGTGACGTCTTACTGCACTCGCGCGGCATTGAAAAGTTGGCGGCCGTCGATCGAGCGGGAGTCACTGGCGAAAAACTGTTCGTACTACGATCCCTCGACGAGCGAGTGCTGCTTCAGGAGTATGTTGTGTGGCTGCTCCTCAGCCCCGAGGCCCAAGCGCAGATGAAGGACAACTTCACGGGTTCGGTCAACAAGTTCCTGAATTGGGGGCCACTCGCCTCTCTGGAGTTCAATCTCCCTCCCCTCGACGAGCAAAAGCGCATCGCAGACCTCCTCTGGACGGCTGAGCGTCATCGGCTGACAACCAGGAACTGCCCCGAAAAATTAAGCCGGGTGTTCGACACCTGGCTGATGGAACGACTCTCGGCCCTTTCGACCGTCCCCCTGAGAGAAGTGATTGCCATCCAGAACGGCCGGCCCGTTCCGAGCGAGCTGTATGGGAATGGCACCTTTCCATTGCTGCGCCCAGGAGACATGAATGCGGATGGCACCGTCTCGTGGACCAGCACTTCGGTGTCGATTCCGAACGATTTCGCTAGTAAGTACTCTGATTGGGTTCTTGAACCAGGCGACCTTGTGATCAACATGACAGCGCAAACGCTGGATGGTCGCTTCCTGGGTCGGGTTTGCCGGATGCACGATACGGCCTTGCTTAACCAGCGGATCGGACGCCTGACTACAAGCGACCGTGTTTCGTCAGACTACGCGTTTCTCGCTTTACAATCGCTGAGATTCAGCGATTGGGTCGCTAGAAGGAGCGAGGGGTCCAAAGTGAAGCACATGCATTGGCGACATGTCGCCGATTTTCCATTCCCGCTGGCTTCGCCTGAAATCCAAGGCGCGATAGTCTCTGACGCCGCAAATTTTTCCCGGTCGGTTTCTGTGCTTGCTATCGAATTGGAACGTCTTGACAAACTGCGATCATCGGTGCTGGCCGAGATATTTGGAGGCAACTGATGGCCCAATTCAGTGAAGCAAACACGGTCCGGGATTTCGTACGCGATCTGGTCGCGTCCCTGGATGTCCCGTTCACACCATGTACCTTGCTACCGCGGCAAACCGACGAGGTAATGCTTGAAGGCGGCGTCAAGTCTGCGCTGATTCGGCTGAACCCGGAGATCGAGGCTGACCCGGACAAGGCCGACGAGGTCATCTACAACCTTCGCGCGATCCTGATTGCTGCCCGGACCAACCCGCACCCCGTGGTGGCCAACGAAGAATTCATGGCCTGGCTGACCGGTCAGAAGTCGATGCCGTTCGGGACCAACGGTGAACATACGACGGTTCGCCTGATCGACTTCGACCATCTTGACGATGACTCTTCAAACCAATGGGTGATTTCGACCGAGGTCACGTTCAAACAAGGACGGGTTGAGAAGCGGTTCGACTTGGTCCTGTGGTGCAACGGGTTCCCGTTGGTCATCGGCGAAGCAAAGACTCCAGTCCGGTCCGCCTACACGTGGATAGACGGCGCCGCGCAAATTCATGGCGACTACGAGCAGAGTGTGCCGCAATTCTTCGTACCCAACGTGTTCTGCTTCGCCACAGAAGGCAAGGACTTCCGATATGGGACCGTCGGCATGCCGGTCGAACTGTGGGGCCCGTGGCGCGAGGAGTCGGCCGATGATGACGCGCCGGCCAAGATTGGCTTGGTCGCGGTACAGGAAGCCGTCGAGGGAGTTCTGAAGCCGTCCGCAGTCCTGGAGTTCTTGAGGTTTTTCACTATCTACGCGACAGACAAGAAGCATCGCAAGATCAAGATTATCGCCCGGTTCCAGCAATTCCAGGGAACGAACCTGATCGTTGAGCGGGTGCTGCTCGGCAAGGTCAAGCAGGGTCTGATCTGGCACTTCCAGGGGTCCGGTAAGTCGCTGCTCATGGTGTTTACTGCACTCAAGCTGCGTGCGATGGCCGAGTTGACCAACCCGACCATCGTCATCGTCGTTGACCGCATCGACCTCGACACCCAGATCACCGGGACGTTCAGCGCCTCCGACGTTCCAGGACTGGTCTCGACAGACTCACGCGCCCAACTGCAACAGCTATTGAGTCAAAGCGCACGGAAGGTCATCGTCACGACAATCCACAAGTTCGGCGAAGCTCCGGGTGTGCTCGATGCGCGCGACAACATCATTGCGATGGTCGATGAAGCCCATCGCTCGCAGGAAGGCGATTATGGGCAGAAGATGCGAGAGGCGCTGCCCAACGCATTCCTGTTTGGCCTGACCGGAACCCCGATCAATAAGCGGGACCGCAACACCTTCATGTGGTTCGGATCGACCGAGGATGAGGGTGGCTATCTCTCGCGCTATTCCTTCCAGGAATCGATTCGAGACGGCGCAACTTTGCCGTTGCACTTCGAGCCCCGTCTATCAGAAATCCACATTGATCAAAACGCTATCGACGTAGCCTTCCAGGAGCTGGTAGCGGACCGCGGTCTGTCAGAACAAGAGAAGATCACGCTTTCGAAGAAGGCTGCGTCCATCGAGGTGCTGATAAAGACCCCGTCGCGAATCGCAAAGATTGCGGCCGACATTGCAGTCCATTTCCGGGCCAAAGTCGAGCCGGAGGGCCTCAAGGCACAGGTGGTGGTCTACGACAAGGCATCCTGCGTGGCGTACAAGGAGGAGCTTGACAAGCATCTCGGGCCAGACGCGTCCACGATCGTGATGTCGAAATCGCGTAGCGACTTGGTGGATTGGGCGAAATGGACTCCAGGTGCAGACGATCTTGAGCAAGTCGTCTCTCGGTTCAACGACCCGGCTGACCCATTGAAGATCATCATCGTGACAGCCAAGCTCCTCACAGGCTTTGACGCACCGATCTTGTTTTGTCAGTATCTCGACAAGCCGCTCAAGGAGCACACGCTCCTTCAGGCCATCACACGCACCAACCGCGTCTACCCGCCGAACAAGACGCATGGCCTGATCGTCGACTATCTAGGCATCTTTGACGACGTCGCTAAATCCTTGGCCTTCGACGAAGCGTCGGTAGAGCAGGTAGTGACGAATATCGAAGAACTCAAGCTGCAGTTTGCGCCGGCGCTTGCTACGGCGCTGGGGTTCTTTCCAGGCGTTGATCGATCGATTGGCGGTTACGAGGGGCTTGTCCAGGCTCAGTCAGCGATTGCCGTAGAAACGACGAAGGATGCCTTCGGGCTGGCCTTTAGCATCGTCTCCCAACTGTGGGAAGCGCTCAGTCCAGATCCGATGCTGTCTCCGCATCGCGACGATTACCGCTGGCTGACGGACGTCTACGAATCCGTAAGGCCCGCCGACATTGTGGGCCGGCTGGTGTGGCACTCCTTGGGTGCGAAAACGATCGACCTGATCAACGAGCACGTTCGGGTTGAAATCCCGCAGGGTGACGAGACAATTGTCCTTGATGCGCAAACAATCGAAGACTTGATGACGGGAAGGCGCACGGACGTTTCGCCAAAAGAGATCGAGAAGCAGATTACAGCGCGGATCGCCCGTCACCTGAACAATCCAGCCTTCATTGAGCTTGGTCAGCGTCTGAACTCCATTCGCGAAAGGTATGCCGACATTCAACAGTCGAGCCTCGACTTTCTACGCGAGCTACTCGAACTTGCTCGCGACACCGTTGTAGCAGAGAAGGCCATCGACGAGGTCCCCCGCGAGGAGCAAGGTCGAGCTGCACTCACAGAACTTTTCGAGGCACTAAAGACCGACGAAACCCCAATCATCGTGGAAAACATCGTCAACCGCATCGACGAGGTGGTGCGCGGCGTGCGTTTCGACGGCTGGCAGGCCACGATCCGTGGCGACCAAGAGGTCCGCAAGGCACTTCGCTCAACGCTATACGTGCAGTTTAAGATCCGTGACAACGATGTCTTCGAGAAGGCGCTAGGCTACGTCCGGGAATATTACTGATAGGGGAAATATGACCGAGCCACTGAGCCCCTACTCTGCGTCGACATATGACCGTCGATCAGAGGTGGAGGCGATCCTCCTAGCCGATGACACCCTTCTCGGCCGGGTCTACCGGCATGACCTCGCCGGTCTTACGCCCACCGCAATGGCGACGGAAGAGGGCAACGAGAACGTCGGGTTCGTGTACAACTACAGGACACAACTCAGGGCGCTCCTCGACGAGGAGGTCCCGAACAGCTCGAATATTTCCCTTCAAGCAAGTCGGCGAGTGCGAAAATGGCTGAGGACCAAGGCTCTGAGCCCGCAGCTAAAGGAGCACCTCGAAAAGCTGGAGGGGCAGCTGTCGGCCAAGGCAGATGACGTTGTCGCTCAGATGCACGAAGCCGAGATCGCGGTAAAGGTGTCCGAAGCCGCTGAAGCGAAGGGGACACCTGGCATTTATGTCTACACGCTCCCGCACTACCGCCGGTACCCGGTCGATCCCGACACCGGCAAGACGTTGCTGAAAGTGGGCCATTCAAGTGTCGATGTCTACTACCGAGCTGGATCGGCCGGACGACTTACAGCGCTGCCCGAAGATCCCATCCTGTTGCGCATTTATCCGGTATCGGATTCAGCAGCGAAGGAGAAGGAATTTCACGCTTGGCTTCGGGATGCGGACCATGAGGGAACACGGACCAGGAGGGCCGGATCGGAATGGTTTCTAACGTCGACCAAGTTCGTTGACCGCGTCGCCAGAAGTCTTGGTCTGGAAGTTCAAGTCGTCAATGATCTAGATTTAGTCGAAGGGTAGGGAAAAGCGCCGCCAGGTACTGCATCGCTGGGCCCATAACCCAAAGGTCTGAGGTTCCGATCGTGTCGCCGCTACAAACGAAGACCCGGAAGTCATTATGTTTCGGACAATCTTGGTGCAAAACCCATCGCCAGCCTGAATCCACCTTCAGTCTTTAGCGCTTGAGCCATTCGCTCAACAAGTACCGGCTTGTACACGAACTGACCGAACGCTGGCGAGTACAGACAGTAGTCGGCCGATTTCGGCAGTGGCTTGTCCGATCCAGAGGAAATGGGTCCGATTTGCCACTTCTTGCGAAGTCGAGTGAAGTAATTCATCGGAAAATGATAAGGAATGGAGCTTTCCACCGCCATTGCTGCATCTTTCGGTAGCATCTCGTCGCCATGCACCACATTGCGATATTTTTCAGCTATTATCACACTCCCCTCCCTGCCAGCAAGTTCGGCAATCTCGGCAGGCGTGAGGTCGTCCTGTCGAACAAAATTCAAGGCCATATCAGCCTCAGTTTTTGGCCCTTTCAGCGGCGTAAGGAGTATTCGATATGCGAACTCCTCACTACTGGAAACCTCAGCACTGAGCTCTTTTTCGAATTTTGTAATGTAATTTCGAGTAACTTCGGGCAGATCTCGGCGCAGGGACTTCTGCACGGCAAGGTTGCTGGGGGTCAGCGTCTGAACAAAGAGCGGAAAATGCAGAAAACTTCCTAAGCTATGCCCCACGCCAAACTTGGAAACCAACTCAGTTTCAAAATTAATAACGAGGGCGTGGGTTTGAGGGTCCGTTGCACTCATGATCGAGGACTGAAACCGATGTTCAATCTGATTTCGCAAGCCGATGAAGAACTCGATGTTTGCGCGTACCGGACTGTTAGCTGGCATCGCTTCCCGTACGCACTTGGCAAGGTCCCATGTCTTTTTCGAACCATCGGGGTTTCGAGCGAAACGCCTACCTCCCGAGTCGCGGAAGAAGATGTCGGTTTTATTCTGCATTAAGTTTGCATGAAGGAGATTCTGCCATGCGAGGTGCATATGAACGACGAAATCGAAAAAACTAGCTCTATCCCCAGGACGGTTGTAAAAATCGATAGCTACGAGCGCCTGTCTCTTGGCTTCAGCTAGCGTGTACATCCAGGATGCAGGTCTTGCCACGATGTTCCCCTAACTACCGGTTTTATGCAATTTTATGAGCGTCGTCCAGATCGCGCATGACGTTCGATCAGCGGTTGTGACGGACAGATGATCGACTTCACGGCCGCAGGTCAATACGCCACGAGTCCGCTTGCTCGTCCGTCACCCCAGACGACTGCAGCAATTCGAGTAAGTCCTCCTGACGCGGTTGCCCGAATGTCAACCGATACAGCGCAACTCGCTCGCGGGTCCTCTTGAGTCGGTTCGCATCCACACTCAGCTGATACGGCAGCACATCCCGAATGACCTTGTACGGACCGGGGTAGATCCAGTCGGGTGCCAACCCAGCGATCTCGGCATTCGGTGCATCATCCCCAGCAAGTCGATATGCCTCCTGCCAAGGATTCTCCGCAGCCAGCATCGCCGAACCATGTTTGTCAGCAATGTTACGTCGAACAGCATGCCCGCGAAACCTATTGACACGCCCGTCCCGCTGCTCGAAGTCCACCGGACTCCCCGGGACGTTCCAGTGGACGAGGTTGTGGCACCAGGGGTGAAAGTCGATCCCCTCCTGGCCGACACTCGTGGACACCAATACGAAGGGCCAAAACGGCGAATTGAAGGCTTCACGGATTTCTCCAGGTCGGGCCGAGTCCGTCTCTCCTTGACCCGCATCGCCGTATCGAAGCGCGAATCGACTCGAGAAGTCGATGTCGTTGCCCTCTTGCAACGGATCCTTCGCCTTGTAGACAGCAGGTTTCAGTTTCAGCGCGCTCGCTGCATGCCAAGCGAATGCGATCAGTGCCTCGTCATCGAACTCGCTGTTGCCCTCGACCTGCACGAGGTGGAAGAGGTGCTCGTCAAGCACGGCTTGGAGGTTCCCGTCGGCGCAGTATCGAAGAACCCGCTGCCAGTACGACGCCTCCTCGGCGTACAGGTGGTCAAGAATCAGCGCCGACTCCCACCGGTTGAACAACGTACGAAGACCGGATGCCAAGATCGCGGCAGCTCGCCACTGGCCCCCAACAGTTACCCGCGACGTATCCACCGACAAGCGACCGAATGCTCGCCAGCCGCAGTTGGCCGGAGAGTGCATGGCCAACCGGGCCGTGAGCGTCGTCAGTCCGGACGGGATCTGGGATAGGTCCAGCGAATCACGCCCGCGATGCGCTGTGACCGCGGCTTGGACATACTCGTCGATGACCGTCGACTGATCAGCCCGGTCGTCGTCGCTCTCGACCCCCTTGTCAGAACCACGCCCTGCAATGGCATCGGCAGCGCTGAGGTTCGCCACGAGCCCGCTCAGGGCCTCGTCCAACTTTCCGTCGCTGAGCGCCAGAGGCCACTGCCACACTAGCGACGCGACCTCACCGGCTCCCGTTTCGCGCACACCCTGCGGAAGGTTGGCAGACAGCTCACTCGCAATACGCGACTCGGCGTAGTCACGATCGAATGGACGCCCCGCGGCTCCAGCGCGTCGCAGCGGGTCCGCCATGTCTGCCAGACCCGGCATAGGGAAGAACGGCAGGAATCCGGCCATCGCCGTCAGCTGCTCGCCGCGACGGCGAAACTGCAGCCTCTGCGAGACGTTTTCGTGTGAAGCCGTGACACTCCGTCCTGACTCAACCCCAGACCTCGCAATTCGACGGCTTGCATCATGGCTCAACAAAGACGCAACGGCTGTAGGGGTCGCTGTCCACTGTGAGAACACGAGCTTCTTGGTGACCTGAGGCGCGTCAGCCCGCGCGTACGGACCCGCCGGCTTCAAGTAAGGCAGCGACGCCGGCAGCCACAGGAGCGTCTGCCAGTCCTGACCCGTGGTCTGGGAGATCAGCGCTTCCAAACGCGGATTCCGCGCGTCCAAAGGCCGGTAGTCCTCTACCGCGGCAGGGTCGAGACGATCCAACGATTCGACCAGAGCACGGACGTCCGGCTCGCTGATGTGGTCATGAAGGTACCGACCAAGCTGATAGGAATCGAGGAAGTGCGCCAACTCTGGTACCGATTTCCAGACGTCCATCGGGAATCGTGCGTCGACCATGTGCGCGAGTTCGGCGAACGTCTTGTATTGGCGTACGGCAGCCGCGCTTATAGGTGGTGCGGCCGTTCGCCGTTCTTCGACCATCGACTCGTTGAGCCGTGGGGGCCGTTCGGTCCGGCACATGACCGTGAGCAACTCCGCGCGAATGCGATCGCGCAGCTCAGCCGGGTCCTGCCGATTCTTGACCGTTTGCCGGTACTCGTCGAGCAGCTTGGCGATACCTCTCGCACCCTCACCGTCCGTTCCTTGCGATAGAAAGTCGAGTATGCCGAGGAACTGCGATTGATGGGTACCGTCGCCTTCGGGCCCATCATCGATTGGCTTGTAGGGCGTTGCAGACAGCAGCAACACCTTGGCGTGGCGGTAACCGAACAGGTCCCGCGCGAGCTCACTGACCGGACTGTCTACGTCGAGCAGCTCAGTGAACCGCTGAAACTCGTCGAGAATCACCAGATCTGGTTCCAGAGCCTCCACCCCGGCGCGCGACAGCATTCGTCGAAGTTCGCCGATCACAGCGGACGAGGCCTTGTAGCCGCCCGGCACCGCGGCTTTGCCGGTCGTTTCATCGACCAACGTGCGAAAACGCTCCAGCACAGTAGTGCCGTCGGGTTTAGGCTCATCCACGAGCCGCAAGAACGTCTCAACGATGTCCTTGTCCAGCTTTTGGAGGGCCTTCCCCGGTGCCGCCTTCATCGACAATTCGAGATCGGTTACCCGTTGCTTGAAGCTGTCCAGGCTCTGCACTGTTCCCTGGAGAACCCGGTAAGCCGCTGTCTTCGCCGCGCCGCTGAGCTGGAGATGACTGCTCAAGATGACGAAGAGTAGCGCTCGTTCCCTCGCGGTGCCCGAACTCCATCCTTTGTCTGCGAAGGAAGTCTTCGGGGTGAGCGACACGAGATTGATCGGCTTGCCCGCAACCCCCGGCGCAGACTTCAACGCTTCTGTCGATGTTGCCAACAAACTGAGCCGCGTCGACATCGTTACTTGATTGCCAAGGATGTCGAGGCGCTGGATATTCTGCCGTGCGACATCGGTGTTGGAGCAAATGTAGATGATGTCGATGCGGTCGACTTCCGGATCATCCTGCAGCGCTTCGATTGCCCGAGCTATGACGCCCCTCGCCACCATGGTCTTGCCAAGGCCTGTTTCGTCGGCGACGAGAAATCGATTTCCAGTCTTGTTCCCGTACAGCACATCCGAGACATGATCTACCGTTGCCCGCTGGAACGGACGTAACGTAGCCAGGTGAGGTTCCGCTGCGAAACGCTCTTGATCAGGCATCTATCTGTGCCTCTCGTTGGGTCGGGTCGTACACCGCGGACCACAGCTCGCGAAATCCCTCAGGCAAGACGCCGTTCGGATCGTCCTGATCGATGATGCTTGTGACGACGCCAGCGAGGTGCTCGAGGACCTGCGCGTTGGCCGTCGACACCCTGAGCATCTGCTCGAACAGTCCATTCTCCAACGCATCCCATCGGCCAGCCGTCAGAGAAGCATCGTCTTCACCATCCTCGCCGTCGGCAGCAACGCTTGGTGCGCCGAAAGCAAGCAACAGCGCGAGGAAGCGACGGAACGCATCGGGCGTGTTGATCTCCTGCGTCACGATCGAGCTCATACGCTCGGCCACATCGTTGATCAGTTCCGCCATGACAACGGCCGAGCTTCGACGGCCACCGCCGTCGGAAACAGTGAGCACGAAAAGCGCTGTCACATCAGACAGATTCAAACCGCTGAACTGCAGATCGATTATTCCGTCCATGTCTGCAATCAGAGAACTTGCCTTGACAGACAGAAGCGATACCGCCAGAGATAACTCGGCTGGCACAGAAATCGGGTCCGAGCTGGTGAGGTGTAGTGCATAGCTATCGTCGTCCTTACTCAGCTCTGCCCGAAGCTGCACGTCGAACACCAGCTGGCGAAACTGGTGGTCGAGCACGGCCTGTGGGTCGTCCTCCGAGTCACCGACCGGTTCGATGGTCGTCGACTGCAAAATTGATCGGAATCCGCCCTTACCGAGCATGGCGTCGACACCGAATATTGCTGTCTTGCCTGTCAATTCGACAAGGACCTCGACGTTCCCACCAAATGCGTTACGCGTGGCATTTGCTGACCCGATGAACAGGTGCGCCCGCTTGTCCCGCTCGACGCAGTACAGCTTGGCATGCAGCCCCGACAAAGCAGGACCACCCGTCGAATCCTGGTCGTCGGCAGGAATGCCCGCAGTCGGCGACAGTACGTATGGCTCCGAGATCCATCCTGCAACATCGCTGGATAATGCATCGAACGACTCTTGACGCGATACGACCGACACCGAGCCGCGGGAGTACTCGGCGAGCGTCGCCAGGCCGTCATCTGTGAGGAACGGCGAAACCAGCAAGTGTTTGTAGCCGGAGAAGTCGGGCTTCGATGTTCGCGAGCTGCGCACACCAAAGATGTGAAAGTCGACATCGGTTGCGCCTGAGGGAAGGTCCCACTCTGCCCACCGGATCTCTTCGGCTAGGTCCAAGATGCGACTCGCACGGTTCTCCGGCAAGCCGGGCTGGACTGCGGTGGTCAGGAATCGTAAAAAGTCGACAAGCGGCTTGTTTTTGGCGCTCGGCGTGCTCACGAGAGTGCCGTCCAGGGTGATGGCGACGTCCCACGATCTGCCCCGGGCCAAGTTGCGGCTCATGACCACCAACCGGAGAGACACTTCCCCAGTCGTCTCGGACTCGTATCTCGCCAACCATAGCTTGGGGTGAAACAAGAAATTGGACGAGTGCTGCACGGCGTGCAATGCCGGTTCGAGCAATGTGTGTAGGCGCGACCGCGTGGTCGGGACGCCAATCATGCCGCGTTGATGGAAGATATCGATCTTGCCGATGCTTGCTTGGACAGCGGCGATCGTTTCGAGAGGGTCTGCAGATCCTGCCGAGGCACTTCGCGATAGAGCAAGTGACGGCAGCAGTGCGCTGTCGAGATCCAACGTGTAGGTGGTGCCGACCACGTGTGTGACCACGTAACCCTGCGCGGGTTCGAGGCGTTCGAGCAAGGTGACTCTGCTGTCAGGAGGTAGCACGAGCAAGGCCTTCCTTGATGTCGCCGACCATTGTCTGCACGGTCGACCACCGGTAAGTCAGACGTCCGGCACCTGAGGCCCCCGACCATTCCTTCAGTAACCGGTCGTTGTTCAGACGGGATTGCTCACCTTTGTTGACCCGTTCGCGGTCCGCGATCAACTCGCGTAAGTCCGTGGGTGTTGCGGAGTCGTAGGCATCGCCTGTACGCACGGCGGTAAGCCAGGAATCTACAAACACTTTGGTGTTCAGCGGGATTGGGGTGCTCCTACCCTTGTTGACTGCCGCCCAGAAGGCTGGAACGTCCCAGTTCGAGATGTCGCGAGATTGGACGGACACCTCGTTGGCCCAGTTGTCCAGTAAGTCGCGGTAGTACTCGACGTAAGTCGTGTCGCCGGGGGTCACGGCCTTCTCGTACTTCTCTGCGAGCAGCAGGTTGTACAGCAAGCCGGCACCATTGATAGTCAGAGAGAACAGTCGCGCATGCTCGACCAGTCCACGGATGGCAGCCGGCGCGGTCGTCAGTGCTGGGTGATCCCATGGACTGTCGACAGTTTTGAGGTCATGTTCAAGACCCTCCCGCACGAGGTGTGCCAGATATGTGTCCGGCGCTGAAGTAAGAATTCTTTCTTGCAGCCAGCTGGCCTCGGAACGACTCAGCTCGAAACCTGTTTCGACTCTTGCAGGGAATCCCTTGGGCGGGTCGACACTGATGTTCCAACTCGTACCCTGGTGGCCGTCGTGTCGAATGCCGAGCCGCTTGAGAGCAGCCGAATAGAGATTGGATGGAAGGGTGTTGACACTCGCGCCCGCGACTCGACCGATCAAACCCTGCGTGTGCCCGTCCTTCCGCATCGTTTCGATCAGTTTCCGCTCGGTATCGCGCGCCCTCGTGCGGGCTGCCGTACCCGAGTGCTTCCTCGCTGCTTCCGCATAGATCCAGGGAACGAACAGGAAGTACTTCGCACGTGTGTGCACAGTCGAAGTCGCCGGAAACAGGTATTCAGACAACGTGTCTCGAACCTGTCCGATCCCGATGTCGTCGAGTGTGCTCGAGTCGGAGAACAGCTTGACCAGCTCTCGCATCCGGCGCTCTTCATCAGGCGAGGTGTCGAGCCATGCAATATCAGACACGAGCCCTCCTGTTCTCTAAGTTAGTAGAACTATTGATCGTGCCAGATGAACCAACGAGATATGTGCGCTTCAAATCTGGTTCGTCGACAGGGCGCTTCGGATTCACGTCTAGGTATCCGCTCCGGTGCTGCGTGCGACCTCGGCAGCTTTCCGTGTGGCCTTGACGATCCCCTGGCCGAAGAACAGATTTCCGCCCGCGCCGAGTGCGGCACCGATTCCGAAAGGTGCGGCGCGGCCCAGCACCAGAATGCCTTGCCGTGTTCCGTACTTGGTGACGAAGTTGACCCCGAGTACTCGGTTGACTGAGCGAATCGTAGACATAGGAACGTTTTTCGCGAACAGCGTTCCAAGGTGCGAGCCTGTGCGACCAGCTGCTTTCCCGGCAAAAGTCGACCCTCCGCCACCGGCCAACACTGTCAGCACGACCGCCTTCTGATGTTCCAAATCGGTGATATCGATCCCGTGCACTCGAAGAACGGAGAGGATGTGACCCGCTGCAGCAGTCATGAACCATGACGCGTCCCCCGCTGTCATCGCCAATGCAGCTGCCGTACCTGCTCCCGGCACCGCAGCTGCTCCTCCCGTCGCTGCGCCGGTGGCGGTGACGGATGACAGAAAGGTGGTTTCGAGCTTCTTCACCAACTGGTCGACGGTGGCATTCGGATGACGTTCCTTTATGCGGTTTACCCGCACATCCACGAGCTTGTTCGCAGCTACCAGGGCCTTGTCGAACAATGCCATTGTTTTCGATGAGTCCGGTTTAAACTCTGGCCCATCGCCGATATCAGATTCCACCACGATATTCTCTCCTGCTCCCGATGAGTGTGCGCAACGTATCCTCCTACAGCTGTTTTACTGCGACCGCGGGCAGTCCACTTTCCGGGGGGGAACCTCAGAAGTGCACCCGCAGCAATACTTGGGGAACGACCGCGCGCTTGGAGGGACAGCCCGTGCTCCCGCAGCGTGTCTGTTACGGGGTCAACGAATACCGTTACACCGATTAGTTCGGTCGTCATTCGCTCGCCAACAGAAAGGCCACCACTCGACACAGGTGCCGCACTTCTGCGACCGTCGGCGCGAGTTCGTACGCATGGTGGTGACATGCGTTGCTCAATCTGCTCCACGCCATCGCAGCAGCATCGGCGTTCTCAGCTGCATCCAGTGACCTCAAGATCACCAACCTCGATCGCATGCTCGGACTCTCGATATCTACGCCCAACGCCACGCACCGCTCGATGACCAATTCCTCCAACGCCTGGCGAGCGAGGAACGCAGCCAGACGCGCCGAACCGCCTGCAGCGCTGTGACTTCCGTCCAGCAGCAGTTCCGCGTTCCTCAACGCAACCGCCGGCGACGTTGCAGCAGTCATTCGGCAAGAATCCCGTCGACCATCTTTTTCAAATCATTGACCACTTCCCAGGTGATCGGCCGATCTGAACCGTTGTGGCTGCCGGCGTTCGCGATATGGAGCGTCGGGAAGCGTTCGGTGCGGAAGCCCAGCCACTGCGATAGGTCGCGTTCGGAGTCCTGGTGTACAGCCAGCGCAAT